>NZ_NERM01000011.1:0-185985 GCF_002215235.1 Rhodococcus sp. BUPNP1 | reverse complement strand
TCGGTGCGCCCGGCCCCCGCGGCCGAGACCGCACCTCCGAAGCCGGGCGCACCGAAGCCGGCCGCTCCCAAGCCGGCTCCGGCACCGGAGAAGCCCGCGGCTCCCACGCCGCAGGCACCTGCTGCCCAGGCTGCACCGCAGTCCCCGGCTGCTCAGGCTCCCGGCGCCACGCCGCAGGCCCCCGCGGCCAAGCCCGGCCCCAAGCCGGCCGGTCCGCGTCCGGGTCCGAAGACCCCGCGCGTCGGTAACAACCCGTACTCCTCGGCTCCGGCCGAGCGTCCCGCTCCGCGTCCGGGTGCTCCGCGCCCCGGCCCGGGCGGACCGCGTCCGACTCCCGGACAGGGCGGACCCCGCCCCACGCCCGGACAGGGACGTCCCGCAGCAGGCCCCGGTGGCCCGCGTCCCGGACCCGGCCAGGCCGGTCCGCGTCCGACTCCCGGCCAGGGCGGTCCCCGCCCGGCGCCCGGTCAGGGCGGACCCCGTCCGTCCCCGGGTTCGATGCCCCCGCGTCCCAATCCGGGTGCGATGCCGCAGCGTGCTGCACGTCCAGCCGCGTCCGGTCGTCCGGGTCGTCCGGGCGGAGCTCCCGGTGGACGTCCCGGCGGTGGCGGCGGCTACCGCGGTGGCGGCGGTGGCGGCGCACCCGCAGGTGCAGGCGCTCCCGGTGGTTTCCGCGGTCGCCCCGGTGGCGGCGGCGGTGGACGCGGTCGCGGCGGTGCAGCCGGCGCGTTCGGTCGTCCCGGTGGCGCTCCGCGTCGTGGTCGCAAGTCGAAGCGGCAGAAGCGGCAGGAATACGATTCGATGCAGGCGCCGTCGGTCGGCGGCGTGCGGTTGCCGCGTGGCAACGGCGAGACCATCCGTCTCGCTCGCGGCGCATCGCTGTCCGACTTCGCCGAGAAGATCGACGCGAACCCGTCGGCCCTGGTGCAGGCGCTGTTCAACCTCGGTGAGATGGTCACGGCCACTCAGTCGGTGAACGACGACATCCTCGAGCTGCTCGGCTCGGAGATGAACTACGTCGTGCAGGTCGTCTCGCCCGAGGACGAGGACCGCGAGCTGCTCGAGTCGTTCGACATCCAGTACGGCGAGGACGAGGGTGGCGAGGAAGACCTCCGCCAGCGTCCGCCGGTGGTCACCGTCATGGGTCACGTCGACCACGGCAAGACCCGCCTGCTCGACACGATCCGCAAGGCGAACGTCGGCGAGGGCGAGGCCGGTGGCATCACCCAGCACATCGGTGCCTACCAGGTGATGACGCACCTCAACGGTGAAGATCGTCTGATCACCTTCATCGACACCCCGGGTCACGAGGCGTTCACCGCCATGCGTGCCCGCGGTGCGAAGTCGACGGACATCGCGATCCTCGTGGTCGCCGCCGACGACGGCGTCATGCCGCAGACGGTGGAGGCGATCAACCACGCGCAGGCCGCCGATGTCCCGATCGTGGTCGCGGTGAACAAGATCGACAAGGAGGGTGCGAACCCTCAGAAGATTCGTCAGCAGCTCACCGAGTACGGGCTGGTCGCGGAGGAGTACGGCGGCGACACCATGTTCGTCGACATCTCCGCGAAGCAGAACCTGCACATCGAGCAGCTGCTCGAAGCGGTGCTGCTCACCGCCGACGCGGCGCTCGATCTGCGGGCCAACCCGGACATGGAGGCGCAGGGCGTCGCCATCGAGGCGCACCTCGACCGCGGTCGCGGTCCGGTGGCCACGGTGCTCATCCAGCGCGGCACCCTGCGGGTCGGCGACTCGATCGTCGCCGGCGACGCCTACGGCCGCGTGCGGCGCATGGTCGACGAGCACGGTGAGGACGTGCTCGAGGCACTGCCGTCGCGTCCGGTCCAGGTCGTCGGCTTCACGTCGGTGCCCGGCGCCGGCGACAACCTGGTCGTCGTCGAAGAGGACCGCATCGCGCGTCAGATCGCCGACCGGCGTAATGCCCGCAAGCGCAACGCGCTCGCAGCACGCAGCCGCAAGCGCATCAGCCTCGAGGACCTCGACGCCGCTCTCAAGGAGCACAACGAACTCAACCTCATCCTCAAGGGCGACAACTCGGGTACCGTCGAGGCCCTCGAAGAGGCGCTCATGGGTATCGAGATCGACGACGAGGTGCGTCTGCGCGTGATCGACCGCGGTGTCGGTGGCGTCACCGAGACCAACGTCAACCTCGCTGCCGCGTCGAACGCCGTGATCATCGGCTTCAACGTCCGCGCCGAGGGCAAGGCCACGGAGCTCGCGAACCGCGAGGGCGTCGACATCCGCTACTACTCGGTCATCTACCAGGCGATCGACGAGGTGGAGAAGGCCCTCAAGGGCATGCTCAAGCCGATCTACGAGGAGGTCGAGCTCGGCCGCGCCGAGATCCGTGCGATCTTCAAGTCGTCGAAGGTCGGCAACATCGCGGGTTGCCTCGTGCAGTCCGGCATCGTCAAGCGCAACGCGAAGGCCCGCCTCATCCGCGACAGCAACGTCGTGGCCGAGACGGTCACCATCTCGTCGCTGCGCCGCGAGAAGGACGACGTCACCGAGGTCCGCGAGGGCTTCGAGTGCGGTATGACGATCACCTACTCCGACATCAAGGTCGGCGACGTGATCGAGGCGTACGAGTTGCGCGAGAAGCCGCGCGACTGATCCACCCGCACCCGTGGCGGTGAACGATTCGTCGTTCGCCGCCACGGGTGTGTCGGGACGCCCGACCGGACCGGTGCAGAGCCGACCGGACGGCCGACCGGACGGTCCTCGAGGGGAGAAGCGGATGTATCTGGGAGCGCTCGAACTCGACCTGTTGCTCGGCGACGTGCATTCGCTCAAACAGAAGAGATCGGCGATCCGTCCGGTGATCGCGGAACTGCGCCGGCTCGGGGTGTCCGCAGCCGAAACCGGGGAACACGATCTGTACCGCCGGGCGCAGGTGGGTGTGGCGGTCGTCGCCCCCGACCTCGCGCACGTCGGAGAGATACTGGACAAGTGTGAGCGGCTGGTCGCCCAGCGGCCCGAACTCGACCTGCTGTCGGTCAGACGCAGGCTGTACGGGCCCGAGGACTGATCCCGGCCGCACGACGGGCCGCCTGCCGGCGGCCACAGAAGGGAACGAACGACATGGCCGATCCAGCACGGGCCCGCCGACTCGCGAAGCGCATCGCCACCATCGTGGCCACCGCCATCGACCTCGAGATCAAGGATCCGCGGCTCGAGTTCGTGACGATCACCGACGCGAAGGTCACCGCGGATCTGCACGACGCCACCGTCTACTACACGGTCCGCGGCGCGGATCTGAACACCGAACCCGATCACGAAGCAGCTGCTGCCGGCCTCGAGAAGGCCAAGGGCGTGCTCCGCTCGAAGGTCGGCGCCGGCACCGGTGTGCGGTTCACCCCGACGCTGACGTTCGTCACCGACACCGTGCCCGACACGGCACGGCACATGGAGGAACTCCTCGCACGCGCTCGCGCGGCCGACGACGAGGTCGCACGCGCCCGTGAGGGTGCCGTTCCGGCCGGCGACGCCGATCCCTACAAGGAACCCCGTGAACGCGACGCCGGTGACGACGACGAATAACGCACCGGTGTCCGACCCGACTCCTCCGGTGATCCCGTCGCACCGGGACGATGCCGCTCTCTCGTCCGCCCCGGCAGGATCCGTCGACCTGCCGGGTGCCGCCGCACTGCTGGATGCGGCGGCCACCGTGACGGTGCTGTGCCACATCAATCCCGACGCCGACACCCTCGGCAGCGGGCTGGCCCTCGGGCTCGCGCTCGAGCGGCGCGGTGTCGCCGTGCAGGTGGCGTTCGGTTCGCCCGCGGACATGCCGGACTCGATGCGGTCGCTGCCGGGCGCACACCTGGTCACGCCGGTCTCGGAGGTGCGCCGCGAGGCCGATCTCGTGGTGACCGTCGACTGCGGTACCGCGGGCCGTCTCGGTGTCCTGCGCGACCGTTTGAAGACCGCCCCGAACGTCCTGGTGATCGATCACCACCTGTCCAACACGCGGTTCGGCACCCACAACCTCATCGACCCGGAGTCCGAGGCCACCGCGATGGTGCTCGCCGACCTCTTCGACGTGTGGGGTGTCGAGATCGATGCCGCACTCGCGCACTGCCTGTACGCGGGACTGGTGACCGACACCGGATCGTTCCGGTGGGGTCGCCCGCAGGCCCACGGACTCGCCGAGCGTCTGCTCGCCACCGGGATCGACGGCACGTCGATCACGCGTGCCCTGCTCGACACCCATCCCTTCGGGTGGCTGCCGATGCTGTCGTCGGTGCTTGCCACTGCCACGCTCGAACGCGACGCCGCGCAGGGCAGGGGACTGGTCTACGCCTTCGTCCGGCGCGCCGACTCCGCACATCTCGGTCCGGAGGAGGTCGAGAGCGTCATCGACATCGTGCGCACCACCGCGGAGGCCGAGGTCGCCGCGGTGTTCAAGGAGGTCGCTCCCGAGGAGTGGACCGTCTCGCTGCGCGCCAAGAGCTCGGTAGACGTGTCCGCCGTCGCCACCGCACTCGGCGGCGGAGGACACCGCCTGGCGGCGGGGTACACCGCCCACGGCGACACCGATCGGATCGTCGCCGCCCTGCGCGGCGTGCTCGGTTGACGGCGTCCGGCGAGTCGCCCACCTCGGATATCTCCGGACGGCGCATTCTCGGACTCGCCCTTCCCGCGCTCGGGGTGCTCGCGGCCGAACCGCTCTACCTGCTGTTCGACATCGCCGTCGTCGGCCGGCTCGGGGCGCTGCCCCTGGCCGGTCTCGCGATCGGCGGATTGATCCTCGCTCAGGTGAGCACCCAGCTCACCTTCCTGTCGTACGGCACCACCTCGCGCGCGGCGCGTTTCCACGGCGCGGACCGGCACGACGACGCGGTCGGTGAGGGCGTGCAGGCGACGTGGCTCGCGATGATCGTCGGACTGGCCATCCTGATCGTCGGGCAGGCGCTGGCCGGCCCCGTCGCGCGGCTGCTCGCCGGTGATGCCGAGATCGCCGACGCCGCCGTCTCCTGGCTGCGTGTCGCGCTGTTCGGGGCACCCCTGATCCTCGTCGGCCTGGCAGGGAACGGCTGGATGCGCGGCGTGCAGGACACGATCCGGCCGCTGCGTTTCGTCATCACCGGTCTCGCCCTGTCGGCGGTGCTGTGCCCGGTGCTGGTCCACGGTCTGCTGGGTGCTCCCCGGTGGGAGCTCGTCGGTTCCGCCGTCGCCAACGTGATCGGGCAGTCCGTGACGGCCGTCCTGTTCGTCGTGGCGCTGTTGCGGTCCGGGGTTCCGCTGCGACCGCGACCCGCCGTGATCGGCGCGCAGTTGCGGCTCGGCCGCGACCTGATCGCCCGCAGCCTCGCGTTCCAGGCCTGCTTCCTGTCCGCGGCGGCGGTGGCGTCGCGCTTCGGTGCGGCCGCGGTGGCCGGTCATCAGGTCGTGCTGCAACTGTGGAACTTCGTGACCCTGACGCTGGACTCGCTGGCGATCGCCGCGCAGGCCCTCGTCGGAGCAGCACTCGGTGCGGCCGATCGGCGGGGCGCGACGCGCCTGGCGTGGCGGTTGTCGGCCTGGTCGGCGGTCTTCGCGGTCGTCCTCGCAGTGGTCTTCGTGGTCGGCAAGGACGTGATCCCGGGTCTGTTCACCACCGACACCGAGGTGCTCGATCAGATCGGCGTCGCGTGGTGGTTCTTCGTCGCGATCATGCCGCTCGCGGGAATCGTGTTCGCACTCGACGGTGTTCTCCTCGGTGCCGGGGACGCCGCCTTCCTGCGCACCGCGACGCTGGCCTCGGCGTTGTTCGGCTTCCTGCCGTTGATCTGGTTGTCGCTCGCGTACGACTGGGGTCTCGCGGGTATCTGGACGGGGCTTACGGTGTTCATCGTGTTCCGGATGATCGCCGTCGTATGGCGCACGCTCTCGGGACGATGGGCGGTGACGGGCGCGGACCGGCAGGTGCGTGTCCAGGACGAGTCGGGAGGTTAGTGCGTGGCAGCGAAGCTGTGGGCGATCAGCGACATCCATGTGGGCCATCGGGGCAACCGGCCGGTCACCGAGGATCTGTATCCCGAGTCGCCCGACGACTGGTTGATCGTCGCGGGCGACGTGTCGGAGAAGACCGACGACATCCGGTGGGCGCTGTCGCTGCTCCGCAGCCGGTTCGCGAAGGTGATCTGGGTGCCCGGCAACCACGAACTGTGGACGACCGCCAAGGATCCGGTACAGATGTTCGGGGTTGCGCGCTACGACTACCTCGTCACGATGTGCCGCGAACTCGACGTGCTCACCCCCGAGGATCCCTATCCGATCTGGGAGGGCGAGGACGGGCCCGTGGTGCTCGTGCCGATGTTCCTGCTCTACGACTACTCGTTCCTGCCGGAGGGCACCACGACGAAGGCGGACGGTCTCGCCCTCGCGCGCGAACGCAACGTCGTCGCGACCGACGAGTTCCTGCTGAAGCCGGATCCGTACATCACGCGCGACACCTGGTGCCGGGTGCGTGTGGAGCAGACCCGCGCCCGTCTCGACGCGCTCGACCCTGCCCTGCCCACCGTGCTGATCAACCACTTCCCGCTGGTGCGCGAACCCACGCGGATGCTGTTCTACCCCGAGTTCGCGCTGTGGTGCGGTACCACCGAGACGGCCGACTGGCACCTGCGCTACCGGGCGCTGTGCAGCGTCTACGGCCACCTGCACATCCCGCGGACCACCTACTACGACGGGGTGCGCTTCGAGGAGGTCTCGGTCGGCTACCCGCGCGAATGGCAGCGACGCGGCATGCCGGAGCAGCCCCTGCGCCAGATCCTGCCGGTCCCGGAGTATCCGCCGGGCAGCCTGAACAAGTGGGGCGGTCACTTCACCGTGACCCCCGAGATGGAAGCGGAGGCCGAGAAGATGCGGGCTCAACGAGAGAAGGAGTTGCGGTGACCGAACCGGACACCGGCCAGAAGACGGACACGCGCGGCGCGCTGATCGGGCGCATCGTGCCGGACGGCGTCGCTGCAGCCGAGTTGTTCAAGGACCCACCGGGACTGCGGCCGCATCCCCAAGAGGAGCCGCTCGTGGCGCGGGCCGTGGAGAAACGGCGCCGCGAGTTCGCCGGTGCCCGTCACTGCGCCCGACAGGCCATGCGCACCCTCGGCGTCGACCCGGCGCCGGTACTGCGCGGGGCGAAGGGCGATCCGATCTGGCCGCGCGGCGTCGTCGGCAGCCTCACCCACTGCGACGGTTATCGCGGTGCCGTACTGGGCTATTCGCTGCAGATCCGTTCGCTCGGCATCGACGCCGAACCGCACGACGTGCTCCCCGACGGGGTGCTGCCCGCGGTGAGCCTCGAACCCGAACGCGAGTGGCTCGCCTCGGCCGGCGACGACCTGCACTGGGACCGTCTGCTGTTCTGCGCCAAGGAGGCCACCTACAAGGCGTGGTTCCCGCTGACGAAGCGGTGGCTGGGCTTCGAGGACGCCCACATCACCTTCGAACGCGACACCACCGCGGACGCGGTCACCGGCACCTTCCACTCGCGACTGCTCGTCCCCGGCGACACCCTCGACGGGCAACCGCTGACGGGCTTCGACGGACGATGGCTCATCGCCGACGGTCTCGTCCTCACCGCGATCACGGTGCGTTGATGAACGACACCGTCCCCTCGCAGGAACATCCGGCCCTCGCCCGCGCAGGCCTGCTCGTCGTCGACAAGCCCGCCGGCATGACGAGCCACGACGTGGTGGCGCGCTGCCGCCGACTGCTCGGCACCCGCAAGGTCGGGCACGCGGGCACCCTCGACCCCATGGCGACGGGCGTGCTCGTCCTCGGCATCGAGCGCGCCACGAAGCTGCTCGGGCTGCTCGCGCTGACGACCAAGTCGTACACCGCGACGATCCGTCTCGGGCAGAGCACCGTCACGGACGATGCGGAAGGTGAGACCGTCGCGACCACCGATGCGACGCACGTGACCGACGAGCAGATCGGCGAGGGCGTGGCCGCGCTGACCGGCGACATCCAGCAGGTGCCCGCCAGCGTCAGCGCCATCAAGATCGACGGCAAGCGCGCCTACGCCCGCATGCGCGAGGGGGAGGCGGTCGAGCTGAAGGCCCGGCCCGTCACCGTCTCGCGGTTCGACGTCCTCGCCCGCCGCGATGTGCCCGAGAGCGGATTCGTGGACCTCGACGTCGACGTGGACTGCTCGTCCGGCACCTACATCCGGGCGCTCGCACGCGATCTCGGCGCGGCCCTCGGAGTGGGCGGCCATCTCACGGCGCTGCGTCGCACGAAGGTCGGCCCGTTCGGACTCGAACACGCCCGCACGCTCGAACAGCTCGCCGACGACCCGACGCCGAGCCTCGACATCGACGCGGCCGTGCGCACGGCCTTCGAGTGCCGCACCATCAGCGACGAGGAGGTGGGGCTGCTCGCGAACGGCCGCTGGCTCGAGCCCGTCGGGATCCACGGCGTCTACGGCGCCGTGGATGCGCAGGGCCGGGCCGCGGCGCTGCTGCAGGAGAAGGGCAAGCGGGCCGCGGCGGTGTTCGTGGTGCGGCCCTCCAACATGTGAGCCGGCTCAGACCAGCCAGATCGCTTCGGCGGCCGGGTGACCGAGGTCGATCGTGCGGCCCTCGGTCCGGCCCAGCCGGACCGAGATGGTCCCGGCGAAGTCGCGGCGTTCGAGCACGGTGATGTCGGTGTCGAGGGCGATTCCGACCTCGTCGAAGTAGCGCAGCATCGCGGGGTCGGAGTCGGAGATGCGGGCCACCCGGCCGTGGTCGCCGTCGTTGAACTCGCTCAGGGCGCGGGCGGGCGGTGCCGGGATCGTGCCGTCGGGCGACGGGATCGGGTCGCCGTGCGGGTCGCGTTCGGGATGACCGAGTTTGGCGTCGATCGCCGCGACCATCCGTTCGGAGACGGCGTGTTCGAGGATCTCGGCCTCATCGTGCACCTCGTCCCACCCGTAGTCGAGCTCGCGGACCAGGAAGGTCTCGATGAGGCGATGGCGGCGGACCATCGCCACCGCGGCCTGCCGGCCCTCGTCGGTGAGCGAGATCGCGCCGTAGCGTTCGTGGTCGACGAGTCCCTGGTCGGCGAGGCGGCGCACCGCTTCGGACACCGTGGACGCCGACACGCCCAGCTTCTCGGCGAGCAGCTTGGTGGAGATCTTCTCCCCGGACCACTCCTGGACCGTCCACATGATCTTGAGATAGTCCTGTGCGACCGAGGACAACATCTCGGTCGCGGTGGTCTCGTTACTCTCAGGCACGCGTCCAGCTTAGGTAACCGTCACCCGGGAATCACGCTCTCCGTCGGCTCGCTCACCCTTTCGCCCTCCGGGGCGCGGCGACGCGTCACGAGCCGGGTGACGACACCCTGCCGCGGCGCGAACAGGTACGCGAGGGTGAAGACCACGGCCTGGGCGAGCACCACCACGCCGCCGGTCGCAGCATCGGTGTAGTAGCTCGTGTACACACCGACCACCGACGCGATCACCGCGAGTACCGGTGCGATCACCAACATCCGGGCCATCCGGTCGGTGAGCAGATAGGCCGTCGCGCCCGGGATGATGAGCATCGCGACGACCAGGATCACACCGACCGCCTGCAACGCGCTGACGATCGTCACCGCGAGCAGCGACAGCAGCAGCGCCGACAGCGCGGCGGGGGACAGGCCGAGGGTGTGCGCCTGGACGCGGTCGAAGGCGAACAGCGTCAGATCGCGGCGCTTCGCGACGAGGACGGCCAGCACGACGGCCGCCAGGATCGACACCTGCCAGACGTCGCCCGTGGCGAGACCGAGCAGGTTCCCGAACAGCACGTGGTGCAGGTCGATCTGGCTCGGGTTCTTCGAGATCAGAACCACGCCCAGGGCGAACAGTGTCGTGAAGACGATGCCGATGGTCGCGTCCTCCTTGACGCGGCTCGTGCCGCGGACGAGCCAGATCAACGCGACGGCGATACCGGCGAAGACGAGGGCTCCGAGCGCGAAGGGCACCCCCACCAGATAGGCGAGGACGACACCGGGCAGCACGGCATGCGAGACCGCGTCGCCCATCAGCGACCAGCCGATGAGCACGAGCCAGCAGCTGAGCAGCGCGCACACGATCGTCGCGGCCACCGCGACGAGCAGCGCGCGCTGCATGAAGCCGTACTGCAGGGGTTCGATCAGCACGTCGATCATCGTCCGGCCTCCTGTGCGTACGTCTCCCGTGCGAAATCCTCGGCCCGCCCACCGTTCGCCGGTGGGGGAGCACCGAAGGCGCGGGCGAGGTTCTCCGGGAGCAGGACCTCCTCGGGGGAGCCGTGCACGAGCACGCGCCGCTGCAGCAGCACCGCCTCGTCGCACAGTTGCGCGAGACCCGCGAGATCGTGGGTGGCGACGAGGATCGCGTGACCGCTCGCCGCCAGTTCGCGGATGACGGCGGTCAGCGCCTGCTCGGTGGTGGTGTCGACCCCCGCGAACGGCTCGTCGAGCAGCAGCAGCGGCGAGCCCTGCGCGATCGCCCGTGCCACGAAGACACGCTTGCGCTGACCGCCCGAGAGCTGCCCGATCTGCCGGCCGGAGAGCGCGGTCATGCCCACGCGTTCGAGCGCGGCGTCGACGGCCTCGTGGTCGGCGGGGCGCGGACGGCGCAGGAAGCCCTGGTGGCCGTAGCGTCCCGTCATGACGACGTCGCGTACGCCGATCGGGAAGTTCCAGTCGACGGCCTCGGACTGCGGCACGTAGGCGACCTGCGTGCGGCGACGCGCCACGGCGGTGGTCGTCCCGCCGATGGTGACGCGACCCGAGGTGGGTCGCACGAGACCCATGATCGTCTTGAACAGCGTCGACTTGCCCGAGCCGTTCGTGCCCACGAGTCCGCAGACGCGGCCCGGTGCGAGCTTCAGGGTGACGTTCTGCAGGGCCAGGACGGTGTCGTAACGCACCGTCACGTCGTCGACGAACAGTGCCGGTGTGTCGAGTGTCGAAGTCATGGCCTCAGTCCCGTCGTGATGACGTCGATGTCGTGTCGGAGCAGATCGAGGTAGGTGGGGACGGGGCCGTCCGCCTCGGAGAGCGAGTCGACGTAGAGGATTCCGCCGAACTCCGTTCCGGTGTCGGCGGCGACCTGCCGTTGCGCCTTGTCCGAGACGGTCGATTCGCAGAACACCGCCGGCACCTCGTTGGTGCGCACGAAGTCGACGGTGCGGGCGATCTGCTGGGGGGTGCCCTGCTGGTCGGAGTTCACCGGCCACAGATAGGCCTCCTGCAGCCCGGCGTCCCGCGCGAGATAGCTGAACGCGCCCTCACAGGTGACGAGTGCGCGCCGGTCGGCGGGCACGCCGTCGAGGGCGGTGACGAGTTCGGTGTGGAGACCGTCGAGTTCGGCCTTGTACGCCTCGGCGCGGGCCGCGAAGTCGTCCGCGTATTCGGGGGCGAGGTCGGCCAGTGCCGCGGCGATGTTGTCGACGTAGACGCGGGCGGCGAGCGGGGACATCCAGGCGTGGGGGTTGTACGGGCCCGTCGTCGCGCCCTCGCCGATCGGCAGGGGGTCCACGCCCTCGCTCACGACCACGTGCTCGGCGTCGACGTCGGCGACGAACTGCTCGAACCACCGCTCGAGACCGAGTCCGTTGTCGAGGACGAGATCGGCCTCGGTCGCGAACCGCAGGTCGCCCGGGGTGGGCTCGTAGCCGTGGACCTCGGCGCCGGGTTTGGTGATGGACTCGACCCGCACGTGTTCGCCGCCGACGTTGCGTGCCATGTCGGCGAGGACGGTGAAGGTGGTCAGGACCAGGGGCCGGTCGTCGGCGGAACCGGTGGTGGAACACGCCGTGAGGGCGGCAGCGCAGGCCGTGGCCGCGAAGGCGGCGATCATGCGACCGGCGCGGGAGGATACGGACCGTGTTCTGCGGGCTCTCGACAAAAAGTTCGGCACACCGAAATTATGCATTCGCAGGGCCGTCAACGTCATGTGGGGCACGCCGGGAGCCAGCCGGGCGTGCCCCACCCGCTCACGGGCCGTAGGCTGCCGATGTGCAGAGATGGCGAGGTCTGGACGAAATTCCTGCGGACTGGGGTCGGTGTGTACTCACGATCGGCGTGTTCGACGGTGTACACCGCGGCCATCAGCAACTCATAGCGCGTGCCGTCGAGGCCGCGCGGGCACGCGGTGTGGCCGCCGTGCTCATGACCTTCGATCCCCACCCCATGGAAGTGGTACGCCCCGGCAGCCACCCGGCGCAGCTGACCACCCTCGCGCGGCGCGCCGAACTCGCCGAGGAACTCGGCATCGACGTCTTCTGCGTCATGCCGTTCACCCCGGAGTTCATGAAGCTCTCACCGGAGCGGTACGCCCACGAGATCCTCGTCGAGCGACTGCACGTGGCCGAGGTGGTCGTGGGGGAGAACTTCACCTTCGGCAAGAAGGCTGCCGGCACCGTCGACATGCTCCGCTCGATCGGTGAACGCTTCGGGTTCGCGGTGCAGGGACTCACGCTGGTCGCCGAGCACGCCGTGACGTTCTCGTCGACGTACATCCGTTCGTGCGTCGACGCCGGGGACGTCGTCGCGGCCGCGGACGCACTCGGGCGCCCGCACCGGGTCGAGGGTGTGGTCGTGCACGGCGACGGCCGCGGTCGCGGACTCGGATTCCCGACCGCCAACGTCGCACCGCCGATCTACGCGGCGATCCCCGCCGACGGCGTGTACGCGGCCTGGTTCACGGTGCTCGACTCCGGTTCGCCCGTCGAGGGACTCACGGCCGGTCAGCGTTACCTCGCAGCCGTGTCGGTGGGTACCAATCCGACCTTCTCCGGACGCAAGCGCACGGTCGAGGCGTTCGTCCTCGACGAGAAGGCCGATCTGTACGGCCAGCACGTGGCGGTCGACTTCGTCGAGCGGCTGCGGGGCATGGAGAAGTTCGATTCGGTCGAGGCGCTCATCTCCGCAATGCACCGCGACGCCGAACGAGCGCGAGAGGTCCTCACGAAGACTCCCGAGTGACGCCGGTGTCGTTCGGGTGGCCGGTGTCGTCCGAACGAACGAAACTGCGAGTTCGGTACGAAAAAGGTCTTGTCCGCCGTCACAATCGGCTACATGCTTTTTCGAGAGTGGAGGTCCGCGCGCCTTTCGTGGGTCGATGCGGGTAACTACTTTCAGTCGATCCCGGGACGGCCCACCGATTGGTGGTCGTTCGCCGTGTTCTCCGAGGACCGGGGACACACTCCGGACCGCGAGGCGGTTCTGTCGTTCTTCGCCTCCCGGATGCACCTGGTCGGCGCGCTGGCACGTCGGATCGCCGACGCCCCGGGCTCGCTGGACTATCCCTACTGGGTGAAGGCCGATCTCGCCGTCGACGACGTGGTCACCGTCCACGACGCGCGCAGCTCCACCTTCGAGGACTGGCTCGGTTCGGTGGCGCGACTGTCCGCCGACGGTGTCGACGCCGCTCGGTGCCCGTGGCAGGTGCACGTCTTCCCGGGCGTCCCCGATCCGGACGAGCCCGGCGCGACCGTCACCGTCGCGGCGATCCAGGCGAGCCACGCGATGCTCGTCGGTTCCTCCGCCCGCGGGCTCCTCGAAGCCCTGTTCGGCGAGGAGGGCCGGCCGCTGGAGGTCGACGGCCTCGCACCGCCCGCCGACACCACTCATCCCGTCGCGGCCACGACGCACGGCATCGCCCGCCTCGCGATCTGGCCGGTCGTCGCGCTCGGCGGCCTCGTGCGGGCACATCTGGAGGCGCGTCGTCGCCGTCGGGATCCGCTGCCCGGAACGGTCGGCGCCGATCCCACGCCGGACGGGACGCCCGTCGCGCAGACGAACCGCCGGGTCATCCGCATCCTGCGGCCCGACCTGTCGGCGCTGGCCGGACGATCGTGGACGGTGACCGCCCTCGGTCTGACGGCGGTGTCGCTCGCGATGGAGCGCTACTACCGCGAGCGCGGGGAGGATCTGCCCTCGGAGTACGCGGCCGTGCCCGTGGCGCTCGGCGAGTCGGCGACCGGGCTCGGGGTCAACCGCGTCGCCGGTGGTCTGGTGCCCTTGCACGTCGAGATCCCCGAACCCGCGCAGCGCGCCGCGACGATCGCCGACTCCCTTGCGCGCGAACGGGCCCGCGTCGACTCGGCGGAGAGCATCGATGCGATGCACCGCACCGGTGCCGCGCCCTATCCGGTGTTCCGGCGTGTCTCCCGCGCGCTGGCACACGCGCTCGCGTCCGGAGCGGTCCCCGGCGTCGCGACGGCGCTCAGCAGCGTCAACTGCGGCGCGGACGTGCGGTGGTCGGTGCCGTGGGGACACCTGAAGTTCGTCGCCGGCGTGCAGGCCCTCGTGCCGCGTGTCGACTTCATGCACACCTTCGCGCGAGCCGGGGATGCCTTCGCGGTCACCGTCCTGGCCCCCGATCGGGACGACAGCCGTCCCGATCGCGACATCGACCGGTACGTCGAGTTGCTCGACCAAGGGTTCGCCGAGGTGTCGGCCGCGGTGGGCCGAGCGGGTGCAGGCCGCCGCTGAACCGATCGTGGTTCGGTGGTGGACCCCGTCTCTGATAGGCTGGACCGTCGGTGCGTGCTGCGGTTCGCGGTGGCCGTACCGGGCGGACTCCGGTCCGTCTACCGTCACGCGGACGTCAGTTGTACAGGAGTGACCCAGTGGCTCTGACCACCGAACAGAAGAAGCAGATCCTCGGCGAGTACGGCCTCCACGAGACCGACACCGGTTCCCCCGAGGCGCAGGTGGCCCTGCTCACCAAGCGCATCGTGGACCTCACCGAGCACCTCAAGCAGCACAAGCACGACCACCACTCCCGCCGCGGCCTGCTGCTGCTGGTCGGTCGTCGTCGCCGCCTGCTGAAGTACGTCGAGAAGGTCGACGTCGAGCGTTACCGCTCGCTCATCCAGCGTCTGGGTCTGCGTCGCTGACGCGGACAGGACACGACCTGATCTGCATTCGCTGATCTTTTCCGGCAGCCGACGGGGTACCCACTACACTGGGCCTCGTTGGCTGTCGGTGTTTGTGCCGGTTCGGCCGGCGACTTCCATCGCCTCCAGTGGCGATGATCCGTATGCACCGACGGTGTCGGTCCTCGGTAGTGACCTTCCGGTCCCGTCGGGTGTCGTATCCCGAATCCGCCGGAGGGTTTCGATCGACGACCGCCTCCGTGAGTCGGTGCGCAGCCGTGGCCACGGGGGTCGCGGCGCCCGCGCGGGTACGGCGAAGACGAAGAGGGAAGAGAAGACATACAGATGACAAGCACTACCGCAGTCGAGATCGACGAAGGGGTCTACGAGACCACCGCGACGCTCGACAACGGTGCCTACGGCACCCGCACCATCCGTTTCGAGACCGGCCGCCTCGCACGCCAGGCCGCCGGTTCGGTCGTCGCCTATCTCGACGACGAGACCATGCTGCTCTCGGCCACCAGCGCCTCGAAGCAGCCCAAGGACCAGTTCGACTTCTTCCCGCTGACGGTGGACGTCGAGGAGCGCATGTACGCCGCGGGTCGTATCCCCGGCTCGTTCTTCCGTCGCGAGGGACGTCCCTCCACCGACGCGATCCTGACCTGCCGTCTGATCGACCGGCCGCTGCGCCCGTCCTTCGTCGACGGTCTGCGCAACGAGATCCAGGTCGTCGTCACGGTTCTGAGCCTGAACCCGAACGACCTCTACGACGTCGTCGCGATCAACGCCGCGTCGGCCTCCACCCAGCTCGCCGGCCTGCCGTTCTCCGGCCCGGTCGGTGGCGTGCGTGTCGCGCTCATCGTCTCCGACGACAACAAGTCGGGCCAGTGGGTCGCGTTCCCGACCGTCGAGCAGCTCGAGAACGCCGTCTTCGACATGGTCGTCGCCGGTCGCATCGTCGGTGGGGGAGACAATCCCGACACCGCCGACGTCGCGATCATGATGGTCGAGGCCGAGGCGACCGAGAACGTCATCGCGCTCGTCGACGGTGGCGCCCAGGCGCCCACCGAGTCCGTCGTGGCCGAGGGCCTCGAGGCAGCGAAGCCGTTCATCGCCCGCCTGTGCATCGCGCAGCAGCAGCTCGCCTCCGCTTCCGCGAAGCCCACCGGTGAGTTCCCGCTGTTCCCGCCCTACCAGGACGACGTCTACGCCGCGGTCGAGTCCGCCGCGTCGGAGAAGCTCGCCGAGGCGCTCACCATCGCCGGCAAGCAGGAGCGCGACGACCGCACCGACGAGATCAAGGTCGAGGTTCTCGAGCAGGTCGCTCCGAACTTCGAGGGTCGCGAGAAGGAGATCGGCGCTGCCTTCCGCTCACTGACCAAGAAGCTCGTGCGCCAGCGCATCCTGCGCGACCAGTTCCGCATCGACGGCCGCGGTGTCACCGACATCCGTGCCCTCTCCGCCGAGGTCGCGGTCGTTCCCCGCGCCCACGGTTCGGCGCTGTTCGAGCGCGGCGAGACCCAGATCATGGGTGTCACCACGCTCGACATGGTGAAGATGGCGCAGCAGGTCGACTCGCTCGGTCCCGAGACCAGCAAGCGCTACATGCACCACTACAACTTCCCGCCGTACTCCACCGGTGAGACCGGTCGTGTCGGCTCGCCGAAGCGTCGCGAGATCGGCCACGGTGCCCTCGCAGAGCGCGCGCTCATCCCGGTTCTGCCGAGCCAGGAGGAGTTCCCCTACGCCATCCGTCAGGTCTCCGAGGCCCTCGGCTCGAACGGCTCGACGTCCATGGGTTCGGTCTGCGCCTCGACGCTGTCGATGCTCAACGCCGGTGTGCCGCTGAAGGCCCCGGTCGCCGGTATCGCCATGGGCCTGGTCTCCGACGAGGTCGAGCTCGAGGACGGCACCCGCGAGACCCGCTACGTCGCCCTCACCGACATCCTCGGTGCGGAGGACGCGTTCGGCGACATGGACTTCAAGGTCGCCGGCACGAAGGACTTCGTGACCGCCCTGCAGCTCGACACCAAGCTCGACGGTATCCCGTCGCAGGTCCTCGCCGGTGCGCTCTCGCAGGCCCACGATGCCCGCGCCACGATCCTCGAGGTCATGGCCGAGGCCATCGACACGCCCGACGAGATGAGCGAATTCGCTCCGCGGATCACCACCATCAAGGTCCCGGTGGACAAGATCGGTGAGGTCATCGGCCCCAAGGGCAAGATGATCAACTCGATCACCGAGGAGACCGGCGCCAACATCTCCATCGAAGATGACGGCACCGTCTACGTCGGTGCAGCGGACGGCCCGTCCGCGCAGGCCGCGATCGACAAGATCAACGCCATCGCCAACCCGCAGCTGCCGAAGGTCGGCGAGCGCTTCCTCGGCACCGTGGTCAAGACCACGGCGTTCGGAGCGTTCGTCTCCCTGCTCCCCGGCCGCGACGGCCTGGTGCACATCAGCAAGCTCGGCAACGGCAAGCGCATCGCCAAGGTCGAGGACGTCGTGAACGTCGGTTCGAAGATCCGCGTCGAGATCGCCGACATCGACAACCGCGGCAAGATCAGCCTCGTCCCCGTCGAGGACGAGTCGGCCGAGGCCGCTGCGACCGGCGAGAACGCCGAGTCCTGATCACCCCACCCGCCTGCCGGTTCCCGGTGGGCGCGTGAACCCCGCACCCGTGGCGCCCGACATCCGGTCGGGCACCACGGGTGCGTCGTTTCCGGCAGACCATGGTTACCGGGGTGCAACGGCCGGACGTCATCCGGGTGAGGTTCCGCCGAACCGGGTCCGGACCGCGCCCGGGAATGGTTCCCTGAGTATGTGAGAACGGACACGCAGGCGGATCTCGGGAGGTTGCGCGGAGCGAATCTGGCTCTGGCAACCTGGGTGTCCGCCATCAACTTCTGGGCCTGGAACATGATCGGGCCGCTGTCGACGACCTACGCCACCGACATGTCGCTCAGCAGCACGGAAGCGTCGATGCTGGTGGCCACGCCGATCCTCGTGGGCTCCCTCGGTCGCATCGCGGTCGGGGCGATGACGGACCGGTACGGCGGACGGGCGATGTTCATCGCCGTCTCGCTGTCGTCGATCGTTCCCGTCGTCGCGGTCGGATTCGCCGCCGAGGCCGGCTCCTATCCGTTGCTCCTGGTCTGCGGGTTCTTCCTCGGCATCGCCGGCACGATCTTCGCGGTCGGGATCCCGTTCGCCAACAACTGGTACGAACCCGCCCGCCGCGGCTTCGCGACCGGCGTGTTCGGGGCGGGCATGGTGGGCACGGCCCTGTCGGCCTTCTTCACCCCGCGTTTCGTGAACTGGTTCGGGCTGGTGCCCACCCACATCGTCGTGGCGGCCGCCCTCGCCGTGACCGCCGTGGTGTGCATCCTGATGATGCGCAATGCTCCCGATTTCCGTCCCAACACCGACCCGGTGCTGCCCAAACTGACAGCCGCGGCGAAACTCGGTGTGACCTGGGAGATGTCGTTCCTGTACGCGGTCGTGTTCGGCGGATTCGTGGCGTTCAGCAACTATCTGCCCACCTACATCAAGACGATCTACGGCTTCTCCGCCGTCGACGCCGGTACGCGCACGGCGGGTTTCGCGCTCGCCGCGGTCCTCGCCCGGCCCGTGGGCGGAGCGCTGTCGGACCGGGTGCCGCCGAAATACGTGGTCCTGGCCTCGTTCACCGGCACCGCCGTGATGGCGGTGATCGCGACCTTCCAGCCCCCGCCCGACCTGTGGTCGGCGCTGACGTTCATCACAATGGCGATCTTCCTCGGCATCGGCACCGGCGGTGTCTTCGCGTGGGTGGCGCGCCGCGCCCCGGCGCACACAGTGGGCAGTGTCACCGGCATCGTCGCCGCTGCCGGTGGGCTCGGCGGCTACTTCCCGCCACTGGTGATGGGCGCGACCTACGACGCCGAAGGCAACGACTACACCGTCGGTCTGCTCCTGCTCGCGGCGACGGCACTGGTGTGCCTGTTCTACACCGCATTCCGCCTGCACGCCCACGAACCGCCCCCTGTCGCACGATCCGGAACCCGCGACGTACGTGAGGAGAAGCCGTGACGGACACCGCCGGAGTCGGGAACCGGATCGAGGAACTGCTCGTGCGCAGCGGACGGTTCTTCACCTCCGGCGAGCAGTCCGACGACACACGCACGGTCACGCGGCGCGGTGGCCGCGAGGGCGACATCTTCTACCGGGACCGCTGGAGCCACGACAAGGTCGTCCGCTCGACCCACGGGGTGAACTGCACCGGCTCGTGCTCGTGGAAGATCTACGTCAAGGACGGCATCATCACCTGGGAGACCCAGGAAACCGACTATCCGACAGTCGGTCCCGACCGTCCCGAGTACGAACCGCGCGGATGCCCGCGCGGCGCGGCCTTCTCCTGGTACACCTACTCGCCGACGCGCGTGCGCTATCCGTACGCGCGCGGGCTGCTCGTCGAGATGTACCGGGAGGCGCGGCAGCGACTCGGCGATCCGGTGCTCGCCTGGGCCGACGTCCAGAACGATCCCGAACGGCGCCGCCGCTACCAGCGTGCCCGCGGCAAGGGCGGACTGGTGCGCGTCACGTGGGCCGAGGCCACCGAGATGATCGCCGCCGCGCACGTCCACACCATCAAGGAGTACGGACCCGACCGGGTGGCCGGCTTCTCGCCGATCCCCGCCATGTCGATGGTCTCCTTCGCCGCCGGATCCCGGTTCGTCGAACTGCTCGGCGGCGTGATGACGTCGTTCTACGACTGGTACGCCGACCTACCGGTGGCGTCGCCGCAGGTCTTCGGCGATCAGACCGACGTACCCGAGTCCGGGGACTGGTGGGACGCCTCCTACCTGATGATGTGGGGTTCGAACGTGCCCGTCACCCGCACCCCGGACGCGCACTGGATGACGGAGGTCCGCTACCGCGGCACCAAGGTCGTCTCGGTGAGTCCGGACTACGCCGACAACACCAAGTTCGCCGACGAGTGGATGGCGTGCGCGGCCGGTACCGACGGTGCCCTGGCGATGGCGATGGGCCACGTGCTCCTCACCGAGTTCTATGTGCGGCAGCGCGTGCCGTTCTTCGTCGACTACGTGCGCCGGTACACCGACCTGCCCTTCCTCGTGCGGGTCGAGGAACGCGACGGAAGGCTCGTGCCGGGCAAGAACCTCACCGCCGCCGATCTCGGGCACAGCGTCGAGAACGCGGCCTTCAAACCGGTCTTCGTCGACGGTACGACCGACACCGTCGTCGTACCCCCGGGCTCCCTCGGCTTCCGCTACGGCGACGACGGCATCGGAAAGTGGAATCTCGAACTCGGCGACCTCGTCCCGACATTGACGGTCGCGCCCGGCGGCGGGGGAGCGGGCGAGACCGCGGCGGTGTACCTGCCGAGCTTCGACACCGTCGACGGGCACGGTGAAAGCATCGAACGGGGCGTGCCGGTCCGTCGGATCGGGGACCACCTCGTGTGCACCGTCTTCGACCTGATGCTCGCGCAGTACGGGGTGAACCGTCCGGAGCTCGACCTGCCCGGGCAGTGGCCGAGCGGGTACGACGACCCGGGCTCGCCGTACACCCCGGCCTGGCAGGAGGCCCTCACCGGGGTGCCCGCGGCCCAGGCGATCCGGATCGCGACGGAGTTCGCCCGCAACGCCGAGGAGTCGGGCGGGCGTTCGATGATCATCATGGGGGCCGGCATCTGCCAGTGGTTCCACGGCGACGCGACCTATCGCGCCGTACTTGCGCTGCTCATGCTCACCGGCTGCATGGGACGCAACGGAGGCGGGTGGGCGCACTACGTCGGCCAGGAGAAGTGCCGTCCCGTCACGGGATGGGCGGCCATGGCGATGGGGACGGACTGGTCTCGCCCACCTCGCCAGATGGCCGGCACCTCCTACTGGTACGTGCACACCGACCAGTGGCGCTACGACGGTTACCGTGCCGACGCGCTGGCCAGTCCGCTGGGACGAGGTCGTTTCCGCGACAAGCACACGATGGACGTCATGGCGTCCGCGGTCGCCATGGGCTGGACACCCTTCTATCCCCAGTTCGACCGCAACACCCACGAGATTGCCGAACAGGCACGGGCGGCGGGACGGGAGATCCCGCAGCACGTCGCGCAGCAACTCGCCTCGGGTGAACTGAAACTGTCGGTGACCGACCCCGACGACCCGCGGAACTGGCCGCGCGTGCTCAGCGTGTGGCGGTCGAACCTGCTCGGCTCGTCCAGCAAGGGCAACGAGTATTTCCTGCGGCACCTGCTCGGCACCGATTCCAACGTGCAGGCCGAGCCGACCGCCCCCGGCCTGCGGCCCGGTGAGGTGGCGTGGCCCGACGACCTGCCCGAAGGAAAACTCGACCTGCTCATGTCGATCGACTTCCGCATGACCTCGACAACGTTGTTCTCCGACATCGTCCTGCCCGCCGCGACCTGGTACGAGAAGGGCGACCTGTCGAGCACCGACATGCACCCCTACATCCACGCCTTCACCGCAGCGGTCGATCCGCCCTGGGAAACCCGTTCGGACTACGACGCTTTCGGCGCCATCGCGCAGACCTTCAGCACCCTCGCCCGGACCCACCTGGGAACCCGCACCGACATCGTGATGGGGACACTGCAGCACGACACGCCCGCAGCGATGGCGTATCCGTCCGGCACCGAGCGGGACTGGCGCTCGACCGGCGAGGTGCCGGTTCCGGGGAGGACGATGGGTCCGCTCACCGTCGTCGAACGGGACTACGGTGCGATCGCGGAGAAGTGGGCGACGCTCGGTCCGCTCGTCGAGTCTCTCGGGTTGAACACCAAGGGCGTCGTGACCCGGCCGGACCGTGAGGTCGCCGAACTGGCACAGAGATTCGGCGTGATGGATTCCGGTGCCGGACAGGGACGTCCGGCGATCACCACCGCCGAACGCATGGCCGACACGATCCTCGCGCTGTCGGGCACGTCCAACGGCAGACTCGCCGTCGAGGGTTTCCGCGAACTGGAGAAACGCACCGGACGGCGACTCGTGCACCTCGCGGAGGGCAGCGAGGAACGGCGGATCACCTATGCCGACACCCAGGCCCGTCCCGTGCCGGTCATCACGAGCCCCGAATGGTCGGGGAGTGAAACGGGAGGTCGCCGGTACGCGCCGTTCACCGTGAACATCGAGGAGCTGAAACCCTTCCACACGTTGACGGGCCGGATGCACTTCTACGTCGACCACGACTGGCTCGAAGAACTCGGGGAGCAGCTCCCCGTCTACCGGCCCCCGCTCGACATGTCGCGGCTCTTCGGCGAGCAGACGCTCGGCTCCGGCGACGGTATCGGCCTGACGGTGAGATACCTGACCCCCCACTCGAAGTGGTCGATCCACTCGGAGTACCAGGACAACCTGTTCATGCTGTCGCTGTCCCGAGGCGGGCCGACGATGTGGATGTCACCGGCCGACGCCGCGAAGATCTCGGTGAGCGACAACGACTGGGTCGAGGCCGTCAACCGCAACGGTGTCGTGGTGTGCCGGGCGATCGTCTCGCACCGGATGCCCGAAGGGGTGGTGTTCGTCTACCACGCCCAGGACCGCGTCATCGACGTCCCGCGCAGCGAGACCACCGGACGCCGTGGCGGAATCCACAATTCGCTGACGCGCATCCTCCTCAAGCCGAGTCACCTCGCGGGCGGATACGCGCAGACGGCCTACGCGTTCAACTATCTCGGCCCGACGGGCAACCAGCGCGACGAGGTGACGATCGTGCGGCGCCGATCCCAGGAGGTCGTCTACTGATGCGTGAGCAGGGAGCGAGGCGATCGTGAAGGTCATGGCACAGCTTGCGATGGTGATGAACCTCGACAAGTGCATCGGATGCCACACCTGTTCGGTGACCTGCAAGCAGGCGTGGACCAACCGGTCGGGCACCGAGTACGTGTGGTTCAACAACGTCGAGACCCGCCCGGGCCAAGGCTATCCGCGCACCTACGAGGACCAGGAACGCTGGCGCGGCGGCTGGGTCCGGGACGCGAAGGGACGTCTGCGACTCCGCGACGGCGGACGGCTCGCGAAACTCGCCCGCATCTTCTCGAATCCGAAGATGCCGTCCATCCAGGACTACTACGAACCGTGGACCTACGACTACGAGAACCTCACGAATGCCCCGCTCGGCGACCACGTTCCGGTGGCGTCGCCGCGCAGCCTGATCTCCGGCGAGCCGATGAAGGTGGAATGGTCGGCGAACTGGGACGACAATCTCGGTGGCTCACCGTCGATCGTGCCCGACGATCCGATCCTGAAGAAGGTCGGAGACCGGGTGAAACTCGAGTTCGAGCAGACCTTCATGTTCTACCTGCCGCGGATCTGCGAGCACTGCCTCAACCCGTCGTGCGTCGCATCGTGCCCGTCCGGGGCGATGTACAAGCGGTCGGAGGACGGCATCGTGCTCGTCGACCAGGACCGGTGCCGCGGCTGGCGGATGTGCGTGTCCGGATGCCCGTACAAGAAGGTGTACTTCAACCACAGGACCGGGAAGGCCGAGAAGTGCACCTTCTGTTACCCGCGGGTCGAGGTGGGACTGCCGACCGTGTGTTCGGAGACGTGCGTGGGCAGGCTCCGGTACATCGGTCTGGTCCTCTACGACGTCGATCGGGTCCTGGAGGCGGCCTCGGTGGAGGACGACACCGACCTGTACGAGGCACAACGGGGGCTGCTGCTCGACCCACACGACCCCGAGGTGATCGCCGGTGCCCGCGCCGAGGGCATCTCCGACGAGTGGATCGAGGCCGCGCAACGGTCGCCGGTCTACGACCTGATCAGCACGTACCGGGTCGCGTTGCCGCTGCATCCGGAATACCGGACGATGCCGATGGTCTGGTACGTGCCACCGCTGTCACCGGTCGTCGACGCCGTCAGCCGGGAGGGACACGACGGCGAGGACATCGGCAACCTGTTCGGCGCCCTCGACGCCCTGCGCATCCCCATCGCGTACCTCGCGGAACTGTTCACCGCCGGGGACACCGCGACGGTCGAGGCGGTGTTGCGACGACTCGCCGCGATGCGCTCCTACATGCGCGACATCAATCTCGGCCGCGAGACCCGCCCCGAGATCCCCGAGGCCGTCGGCATGACCGAGGAACGGATCTACGAGATGTACCGGCTCCTCGCGCTCGCCAAGTACGACGAGCGGTACGTCATCCCGACCGCCTACGCGGCCGAAGGGCATCGGCTCGAGGAGTCGGCGACGGACTGTGCGCTGTCCTACGAAGGTGGCCCCGGCATGTACGAGTCGGGTCCGTTCGGGGAGGCCAGCGGCGTCCCGGTCCCGGTGGCGGTCGAGACCTTCCACGCCCTCGCACAGCGGCAGACCAGTGAGGGGATGGCGGCGAACGCGTCGAACCCGTCGCGGGTGAACCTCCTGAACTGGGACGGCAAGGGCGTACCGACGGGCATGTTCCCGGGCGGTCACGACACGAGGGGGGAGAAGCAATGAGACTGCTGCGTCCACGGCGCGCCGGCGTCGCTCGCGCCCTGCACCGTCGCCTCGTCCGTCAGGCCGCGTCGCTGCTGCTCGCCTATCCCGACGCCGGACACGCCGGACGGCTGGACGTCGCCGGGCAGCTCGTCGACCACATCACCGGTCCCGAGCAGGACATGCTGCAGGCGGCGGTCCGCGCGCTGGACGAACCGGATCTGCTCGTCCTGGCCCAGCGGTACGTCGAGACCTTCGACCTGCGGCGACGCTCGACGATGTACCTGACCTACTGGACCGCGGGCGACACCCGGAATCGCGGCGCCGAGATGCACGCCTTCGCGAGTGCCTACCGCGCCGCGGGAGTCGAGCCGCCCGCCCACGAATCACCCGACCATCTGCCGGTCGTCCTCGAATTCGCGGCCACCGTGGATCCCGCCGCGGGCGAGGAACTCCTCACCCGGTATCGGGTGGCCCTCGACGTGCTGCACACCTCCCTGCACGAGGCCGGCTCGGCGTACGCGCAGGTCGTCGCGGCCGTGTGCGCGACGCTCCCGCCGGTCACCGCCCGGGACGAGGAACGGGCCCGGCGCCTCGCGCAGGCGGGACCGCCCCGCGAGTCGATCGGTCTGCAGCCCTTCACCCTGACGGTGCCGCCCCGGCGAGGAGTTCCGGAATCATGAGTGCAGGAGAGATCTTCTGGGACGTGGTGCCGTACGTGACACTCGCGATCGTCGCGGTGGGGACCTGGTGGCGGTACCGATACGACAAGTTCGGATGGACCACCCGTTCGTCCCAGCTGTACGAGGCGCGGTTGCTGCGCATCGCGAGCCCCATGTTCCACTTCGGGATCCTGGTCGTGATCGTCGGCCACGTCATCGGCCTGGTGATCCCGCAGTCGTGGACCGACGCCGTGGGATTGAGTCAGCACGCCTATCACGTGCAGGCCATCACGCTCGGCACGATCGCGGGTGTCTCGACGCTCGTCGGCATCTCCCTGCTCGTGTATCGCCGTCGCACCAGCGGTCCCGTCTTCAGCGCCACCACTCTCAACGACAAGGTCATGTATGTCGTGCTCGTCGCCGCGATCGTGGCGGGTCTCGCCACCACGCTGATGGGGTCGGGTGTCGTGGGCGAGGAACACAACTACCGGGAGACCGTCTCGCCGTGGTTCCGGTCGATCTGGGTCCTGCAACCCCGCGGCGACCTGATGGTGGAGGCTCCGTTCAGCTTCCGGCTGCACGCGCTGATCGGCCTCGTGCTCTTCGCGATATGGCCGTTCACCCGCCTAGTCCACGCCTTCAGTGCCCCCGTCGGATACCTGTTCCGGCCGTACATCGTCTACCGCAGCCGCGAGGAGGCACGTCCCGGCCGGCTCGTGGGTTCGCAACCGCAACGACGGGGGTGGTGAGCGCGACCGATGGTGGGGGACAGTCCCGGTGTACTGTGAAATGTTCCGCGCCCCCCGACCTTGTCAGGACCACCGAAGATCCCCATGGCTTCCAGTTCCCACGTGAAGAACGACGCTTCGACCCCCGCACCCGTCGCGGCCACCGGCGTCCGCCGCTCGGTCCTTCCCGGGGGAGTGCGGGTCGTCACCGAGCACGTCCCGGGAGTGCGCTCGGCGGCCGTCGGCGTGTGGGTCGGTGTCGGATCCCGCGACGAACAACCGTCGGTCGCAGGTGCCGCCCACTTCCTCGAGCACCTGCTGTTCAAGGCGACCCCGACGCGTACCGCTCTCGACATCGCCGAGACGATGGACGGGATCGGGGGAGAGCTCAACGCGTTCACCAGCAAGGAACACACCTGCTTCTACGCGCACGTCCTCGACGACGACCTGCCGATCGCCGTCGACGTCGTCGCAGACGTCGTCCTGCGCGGCCGGTGCCTGAGCGCGGACGTCGACGTCGAGCGTCAGGTGGTGCTCGAGGAGATCGCGATGCGCGACGACGATCCGGAGGATCTGCTCGGCGACTCGCTGCTCACCGCGCTGTACGGCGATCACCCCATCGGCCGGCCGATCATCGGATCCGTCGAGTCGATCGAGTCCATGACCCGGACCCAGTTGCACTCGTTCCATGTGCGCCGCTACACCCCGCCGCGGATGGTCGTCGCGGTCGCCGGCAACGTCGACCACGCGCACACAGTCGAACTGGTCCGCCGCGCCTTCGCCGGTCACCTGGACGACGCGGCCACCCCCGCGCCCTGCCGCGACGGACGGCTCGAACTGCGCACTGCACCGACGATGAGCATCGTCGAGCGCGACAACGAGCAGGCGCACCTGACGCTCGGCGTGCGGTCCTTCGGTCGGCACGACGGGCGTCGCTGGGCGCTGTCGGTGCTCAACGCAGCCGTCGGCGGTGGGCTGAGTTCGCGCCTGTTCCAGGAGGTGCGCGAGAAGCGGGGCCTGGCCTACTCGGTGTACTCCGGCACCGACACCTTCGCCGACACCGGCGCCTTCTCCGTGTACGCGGGCTGCCAGCCCGACAATCTCGGTGAGGTCGGCGCGGTGGTCCGTGAGGTGCTCACCGACGTGGCCGAACACGGCATCACCGACGCGGAATGCGCTCGCGCAAAGGGGTCGCTGCGCGGCGGTCTCGTGCTCGGACTCGAGGACACCGGGGCGCGCATGCACCGGATCGGCCGCAGCGAACTGAGCTACGGGCAGCACTGGGGCATCACTGAGACCCTCGAACGCATCTCGTCGGTGTCCACCGAGGAGGTGCGCAGCGTGGCAGCCGACCTGCTGCACCGGCCGTTCGCGGTCGCCGTCGCCGGCCCCTACCGGCGCACGCGTGATCTTCCGGCGTCGGTGCGCGCGCTCGTGTCCTGAATCGTCCTCAGCTGAGCCAGTCGGCTCCGGAGGCGTCCGATGTCGACGCGCTCTGCGCGCAGCAGTAGGTGGCGTTCGACCCGCTCGGGACGTCTACGGGTGGTTGCGTAGGATTTCCGGGGGAGACGGCAACGAAAGGGCGTGACGACGCAAGTGGATGCAACAAAGGTTCGGGTGGGTGTACTCGGTGCTGCCGGCAAGGTCGGCCAGGCGATCTGCGCCGCCGTCGACGCCGCGTCCGATCTCGAGCTCGTCGCCACCGTCGACAAGGGCGACAGCCTCGACGCCTTCGTGAACTCGCAGACCCAGGTGGTCGTCGACTTCACCCACCCCGACGTCGTCATGGACAACCTGCACTTCCTCGTCGAGAACGGCATCCACGCCGTGGTCGGAACCACCGGCTTCGACGACGAGCGCCTCGACCGGGTGCGGAGCTGGCTCGCGGATCGTCCCGAGGTGGGCGTGCTCATCGCGCCGAACTTCGCGATCGGTGCCGTGCTGTCGATGCGCTTCGCTCAGGCCGCCGCCCGGTTCTTCGATTCCGTCGAGGTGATCGAGCTGCACCATCCGAACAAGGCCGACGCCCCGTCCGGCACCGCCTACCGCACCGCCCGTCTGATCGCGCAGGCCCGCGCCGAGGCCGGTGTGGCTCCGAGCCCGGACGCCACCACCACCGAACTCGACGGTGCGCGCGGCGGTGACGTCGACGGTGTCCGCGTGCACTCCGTGCGTCTCGCCGGCCTCGTCGCTCACCAGGAGGTGCTGCTCGGCACCCAGGGCGAGACCCTCACCATTCGGCACGACTCGATCGACCGTTCCTCCTTCGCTCCCGGCGTGCTGCTCGGTGTGCGGGAGATCGGTAAGCGACCGGGTCTGACCGTCGGAATCGATCCCCTCCTCGACCTGTGAGAACCGGCTCGCTCAAGGTCCTCGTCCCCATTGCGTTCATCGTGGTGGCGCTGGGGTTCTACTTCGTTCTGCTCGGCTCCACCGGCCTGGAACTGGTCCGGTCCGGTGAGGTCGCGGCGATCGGTCTCGGGATCGGCATCCTCATTCTCCCGATCGTGGGAGCCTGGATCGTCTACGCGACCCTCCGCGCAGGGCTGCAGCATCAGCACCTCGCGCGGCGGATCCACGACGAAGGCCTCGAACTCGACGTCGACGACCTGCCCCGCATGCCGTCGGGGCGGGTCGAGCGGGACGCCGCCGACGAACTGTTCGCGACCGTGAAGCAGGAATGGGAAGCCGACCCCGACAACTGGCGCAACTCCTACCGGCTCGCACGCGCCTACGACTATGCGGGCGACCGCAGTCGTGCGCGGGAGACGATGCGCCGAGCCGTTGCGCTCGAGAAGCTCGAACGGGACGGCCACGCCGGTTCCTGAACCGGCGAGCGGCTTTGACAACCTCGAGATGGTGCAGCAGCCTGCTGATGTGACGGACGAGGCTGTGGAAGACCGGGCAGGGGCGGGCGAGGCAGGGCGCGAGGACGGATCCCGCACAGTGCTGGTGGTGCATCACACCCCCTCGCCGCCGACTCGCGAGATCCTCGAAGCCGTCCTGGAGGGAGCGCGGGACCCGGAGATCACGGGTGTCACCGTCCAGGTGGTCCCCGCGCTGGGCGCCACGGTGCCCGATGTGCTGGCCGCCGACGGCTTCCTGTTCGGCACGACAGCCAATTTCGGTTACATGTCGGGTGCGCTCAAGCACTTCTTCGACACGGTCTACTACCCGTGTCTCGATGCCGTGGCCGGCCGTCCCTACGGTCTGTGGGTGCACGGGAACAACGACACCGCCGGCGCTGTGGCGTCGGTTCGGCGCTTGACCACCGGGTTGGGTCTCGTGCAGGCTGCTGCCGATCTCGAGATCACCGGACCGGTCGACGCGAAGGTACGCGAGCAGTGCTACGAGCTCGGCGCCATCGTCGCGGCGACCGCGGCCGGTGACATCTGACGTCAGCGGAAGTTCTTCTCCGTGAACGACTTGAGGCCCTTGCCGGCGGTTTCGAGGGCCATCTTCTCGGCGCGTCGCACGAGGAATCCGGGGACGGGGATCTTCGGGTCGATCGTCAGGGAGAATTCGGCCGTCGTGCCGGATCCCTTGGTGGTGAGGGTGTAGGCGCCGTCCTGCTGGCGCTGCTGGCTGCTCTCCACCAGGGTCCACGACATGGACTCGTCGCCGTTCCAGGCGTACTCGACGACCTGTTCGTCGGTGATGCCGACGATGGAGACGGTCATCCGCACGCGGTGCGGTCGTCCGTCGGGGTGGGTGGACTCGACGGTGACGGACTTGTGGGTCGAGGACCACTCGGGCAGGCGTTCGACCGCGGCGAGCGCGGCCATCACCTGCTCCGGGGTTGCGTCGATGTCGAAACTCCTGGTGCTGCTGACCGCCATGCGCCCTCCGCGTCGCCCGATTGTGTGCGTCGGCACTCTATCGTGCGGTGAGGTGCCTCACGCGTCGGTGCGAGGGCCCGTGTCGTCGGGTCCCGCGGCATCGTCCGGGCCGGCGGTGTCGGTCGGCGGTTGCTCGGTGGGTGCAGGCGGGGTGGGCTTCGCCCAGCCGCCCTGCCGGCGCCATTCGTCGGCCCGGCGCTGGTAGCGCATCTGCTCACGCAGGGCGCCCTGCACGGCCTGTGCCATCCAGGAGTTGAGCGACAGTCCGCTCTGCTGCGCCGCTTCCTCGGCCTTGGTCTTGATCTGCTCGACGAGGCGCAGGGTCACCCGGCTGATGTCGCCGGTCATCTCCTCGAACGACGGCGTCGGATCCTCGTGCGGGGGAGCGGGTTCGTTGTGGACGGCGAGGACGGCATCGGTGCCGTCGAGTCGCACTGTGACGGTGCGGTCGCCGAGTTCGGCGCTGATCTCGTTGGCCATGTCGGACAGTGCTGCCAGGACCGCGAGGCGGACGGGTGCGGCGATGGCGGTCGCGAGGGCGGCGGCGGTGCGCCGGGTCTGCTCGTCGCCGAGTTCGGCCGCGGAGATCACGGAGTCCGTGATGGCGGACGTGTACTTGTCGATGTCCATGACGCCAGTGTGACGCCGCTGGTGACGTCATGCAAGGTGTCATCGTGATGTCATCGATCGTCGCAGGTCGAGGCGCGTTAGTGTTCGGACGGAAGAGACGGTGCGTCATAAGGACGCGCGACGACCGAGGCGAGGAGGAGACGATGGCGCCCGAACCCGCCGTTCCGAAGGTCCGGCTCATCGCCACGACGGAGTTCCACGTCCCCGACGACGTCGACTGGGACACCGACGCCGAGGGCGGCGAAGCGCTCATCGAGTTCGCCGGTCGCGCCTGCTACCAGAGCTGGTCCAAGCCCAACCCCCGCACCGCGACGAACGCCGGATACCTCCGTCACCTGCTCACCGTGGGACACCTGTCCGTTCTCGAACACGCCACGGCGACCTTCTACATCACCGGTATCTCCCGCTCGTGCACGCACGAATTGATCCGGCACCGGCACTTCTCGTTCTCGCAGTTGTCCCAGCGTTTCGTCGCCGACGGCGAGGTGCCCGTGGTGGTTCCGCCCGCGATCGCGGGCGATCCCGAGCTCGAGGAACTGTTCCTCGCCGCCGCGGAACGCAGCCGCGAGGCGTACGTGGCGCTGCTGGCGGCGCTCGACGAGAAGCTCTCGCATCTTCCCGCCGGTCCGCTGCGCGCCAAGCAGGTCCGGGAGGCCGCCCGGGCGGTGCTTCCCAACGCCACGGAGACCCGCATCGTCGTCACCGGCAACTACCGCTCGTGGCGTCACTTCGTCGCGATGCGCGCGACCGAACATGCCGACGTCGAGATCCGGCGTCTCGCCGTCGAATGTGTGCGTCAGCTCGCGGATGCCGCACCGAACGCGTTCTCGGACTTCGCGATCACGAAGCTGGCCGACGGCAGCGAGATCGCAGCTCCCACGCTTGCGACCGATCTCTGATCGACCTGCACACCGATCTCCGATCGACCTGCACACCGATCTCCGATCGACCTGCACACAGATCTCTGCTCGACCGCTACACCGATCTGTGATCCGTCTTCGGGGGGCGGGCGTGTGTCGAGTCGGCCCTGCCACGCGGTAGCCTTCTGACCATGACCAACGGTGATTCCGCAACTGCTGTCGAGCTTCCGTTCGGCACCGTCGCCACAGCGATGGTGACCCCGTTCACTGCCGATGGCAAGCTCGACGTGGATGCGGGCGTGCGTCTGGCGAACTACCTCGTCGACGGTGGCTGTGACGCACTGGTTCTCGCCGGTACGACCGGCGAATCGCCCACGACGACCGAGAACGAGAAGATGGAGCTGATGCGGGCCGTGCTCGCATCCGTCGGCGACCGCGCCAAGATCATCGCCGGTGCCGGCAGCAACGACACCGCCCACAGCGTCGAGCTCGCGCGCGACGCCGCGCGGGCGGGTGCGCACGGCCTGCTCGTGGTGACCCCGTACTACTCGCGTCCCCCGCAGGCCGGCCTCTACGCCCACTTCGTCGCGGTGGCCGACGCGACCGATCTGCCGGTCATGCTCTACGACATTCCACCTCGATCCGTCGTGCCGATCGAGACCGACACGCTGCGTCTGCTCGCCGAGCATCCGCGGATCGTCGCGGTGAAGGACGCCAAGGGCGATCTGAACGCGGGCGCCGAGCTGATCGGCACCACCGACCTGAAGTTCTACTCGGGCGACGACCCGCTGAACCTGCCGTGGCTGTCCGTCGGTGCCGTCGGATTCGTCAGCGTGATCGGCCATCTCGTGCCCGGTCGCCTCCGCGAGCTGCACACCGCTTTCGAGGCCGGCGATCTCGAACTCGCCCGCCGCATCAACCTGTCGATGGTGCCCATCTACCGCGCCGTCGCCCGGCTCGGCGGCGTGAGCGCCTCCAAGGCCGGTCTGCGGCTGCTCGGCATCGACGTCGGAGAGCCTCGTCTGCCGCAGGTCGCCCCGGTGACCGCGCAGATCGACGCTCTCGCGGCGGATCTCCAGGCTGCGGGGGTGCTGTGATGAGCCGCCCCGCACGCGGCCGGGGCCGCGCCACCCGCAACGCCGGTCCGCCCGCCCGCGTTCCGCGGCGTGTCGCGCAGAACTCGGCGAACCCCCAGCGTCCGGACGCCCGCATCGTCGACCCCACCGAGCGATTGGGGCTGCCGCCGAAGGCTCCCCGCGACGGTCTGCGGGTCGTCGCGCTCGGCGGTATCGGTGAGATCGGCCGCAACATGACGGTCTTCGAGCACCAGGGACGACTGCTCGTCGTCGACTGCGGTGTGCTCTTCCCCGAGGACCAGCAGCCGGGCGTCGACCTGATCCTGCCCGACTTCCGGTACATCGAGGACCGGATGGACGACGTCGAGGCGATCGTCCTCACCCACGGTCACGAGGACCACATCGGTGCCGTGCCGTTCCTGCTGCGCCTGCGCCCCGACATCCCGGTCGTCGGGTCCAAGTTCACCCTGGCGCTGGTCGCGGCGAAGTGCCGCGAGCACCGTCAGCGCCCCAACCTCGTCGAGGTCGTCGAGGGGCAGACCACCTCACACGGCCCGTTCGAGTGCGAGTACTTCGCGGTCAACCACTCCATCCCCGACGCGATCGCCGTCGCGATCCGTACCGCGGCGGGCGTCGTGCTGCACACCGGCGACATCAAGCTCGACCAGCTGCCGCTCGACAACCGTCTCACCGACCTCGCGGGCTTCTCCCGCCTCGGTGACGAAGGTGTCGACCTGTTCCTCGTCGACTCGACGAATGCCGAGGTCCCCGGTTTCGTCACGCCCGAGCGCGAGATCGGCGGAGTGCTCGACACCGTCATCGGCAAGGCGACCAACCGGGTGATCGTCGCGTCCTTCGCGAGCCACGTGCACCGCATCCAGCAGATCGTCGACGTCGCCGAGCGCTACAACCGGCGCGTGGCGTTCGTCGGCCGGTCGATGGTCCGCAACATGCAGATCGCGCAGGATCTCGGCTACCTGAACGTGCCCGACGGCCTCGAGGTCGACATCGACACCGCCGCGAGCCTGCCCGACGATCGGGTCGTGCTGGTCTCCACCGGTTCGCAGGGCGAACCGCTCTCGGCGCTGTCCCGGATGGCGCGCGGCGAGCACCGGCAGATCAACATCCGGGCCGACGACCTCGTCGTCCTCGCGTCGTCGTTGATCCCCGGCAACGAGAACTCGGTGTTCGCGGTCGTCAACGGTCTGGCCAAGCGCGGCGCGAAGGTCGTCACCCAGCAGAACGCGAAGGTGCACGTCTCCGGTCACGCGTCGGCCGGCGAACTGTTGTACCTCTACAACGCGGTGCGTCCGACCAACGCGATGCCCGTCCACGGCGAGTGGCGCCACCTGCGGGCGAACGCCGCCCTGGCCGAGGCCACGGGTGTTCCCCGCGAGCGGATCGTGCTCGCGGAGGACGGTGTGGTCGTCGACATGGTCGACGGACTCGCGGAGATCGTCGGGCGCGTCCCGGTCGGTCACGTCTACGTCGACGGCCTGTCGGTGGGTGACGTGGGCGAGTCCACGCTGTCCGATCGTCTCGTCCTCGGCGAGGGTGGTTTCATCTCGATCTCCGTCGCGGTCGACGCCACGACCGGCCGTGCGGTGAGCACCCCGGAGGTTTCCGGTCGCGGTTTCTCCGACGATCCGGGCGCGCTCAACGAAGCAGCGCAGCTCGTCGACAAGGCGCTCAACGAACTCGCTGCCGAAGGGGTCACGGAGACCCATCGCATCGCCCAGGGCATCCGCCGGGTCGTCGGACGCTGGGTCGCCGAGACCTATCGTCGTCGCCCGATGATCGTGCCCACGGTGATCCCGGTCTCCTGAGCGCGGTCCGCGCGGGTCCGCCGAACACGCGGGCTCGCGCGATGGGCGCGGGCGATGGTGATCGCTAGAGTGGCGGAATGAGCCTCGCCCGAAGCGAACGACATGCCCTCGTCCGCACCATGTCCGAGGTCGGACCCGACGCGCCGACGCTCTGCGGCGATTGGACGGTCCGGGATCTCGCCGCACACCTGCTCGTCCGCGAGCGCCGCGTGGACGCGATGCCCGGCATCGTCGTCCCGGCCCTGGCCGATCACACGGAGAAGGTGCGACGCTCCGCCACCGACCGGCAGTGGGCACACCTGCTCGCCGACGTCGATTCCGGCCCGCCGAAGTGGTCGCCGATGTTCCTGTTCGATGCCGTCGCCAACGCGGCGGAGATGTTCGTGCACCACGAGGACGTGCGCCGCGCGCAGCCCGGATGGGAGCCGCGGACGCTGTCGGCGGACGACCAGGACCAGCTCTGGCGGATCGCGCGGATGATCGGACGCAACAGCTACGGCGGATGCGACGTCACGGTGGTCTTCGAAAGGTCCGGTTCCGGCGAGCGGGTCACCCTGCGCAAGCGCGGTCCGCGCACCGTCGTGCTGCGCGGCGAACCGTCCGAACTCGTGCTGCACGCCTTCGGACGCGATCAGGTGCGGCTCGGGATCGAGGGCGACGAGTCGGCGGTCACCGAACTGGCGGGGTCGAAACGCGGACTGTGAGCGCTCGCCCGGACGGCGTGTGACCAGTGCCGCCGCCCGGTACCCGTGTTGCTGATGGTTCATGAGAGGTCCGTGCGGCTACCCTGGCGGATATGGCAGGAAAGTCGTCGGGCAGCCGCGGAACGTCGTCTACGACCTCTCGGTCGCGGGCGGGGGCGCGGGGCTCGGGCGGCAGCACCTCCCGTGCCCGCAGCGCGGGTGCCTCCACTTCGAAGACCCGATCGACCGCGAAGTCGAAGGCGGCCGGTTCCACCCGGTCCACCGCTGCACGCAAGCCGCGCGCCGCGGCCTCGACCGCGAACCGTCGCAGCGGTGGCACCGCGCGTCGCGCTCCGGCCGCGAGCCGCCGCCCCGCGCCCGCCCGTCCCCGGCGCAGTTCCGGGGGGATTCTCACCGCCGTGGGCCGCACCGTCGGTGCCGGCTGGATGATGACGGCCCGCGCCGTCGGAGCCACGACCCGCACGATGGGTCGCGCCACCGAGATCGAGTCCGGACACCGCCGCGACGGCATCGCGCTCGGACTGATCGCCCTCGGCGTGATCATCGCCGGCACGGTGTGGTTCGGCGTCGGTGGCCCGGTGGGGGAGTGGGTCGAGACGGCCGTCCGCGCCGTCACCGGCGGTGCGAGCGCGGTCCTTCCGCTCGTCGCGGTCGGCATCGCAGTGACGCTGATGCGCACCGAACCGCATCCCGAGATCCGTCCCCGGCTCGTCGTCGGCGGACTGCTCGTCGGTCTGCCCGCACTGGGCCTGTGGCACATCGCCTCCGGTTCGCCCACCGACGCGGAGGGCCGATCCGAAGGAGCCGGTTTCGTGGGTGCCGCCGTGGGCGGACCACTCACCTCCGGCCTCACCGTCTGGCTGTCCGTGCCGCTGATGCTCCTCGCGGCAGGCTTCGGGATCCTGCTCCTCACCGGAACCACGGTGCGTGAGCTGCCGGAACTGTTCCGCGACTACTTCGGCCTCGGCTACCGCGCCGACGACGAATACGGCGACTACGACGACCACTACGACGACGGTTACGGCTACGACGAGCCGCCGATGTTCGACGCCGACGGCTACCCGATCGACGAGCCGCCCGCGCCCAAGCGGTCCCGCCGCCGCCGTACCCCGGTGGAGAACTACCCGCCCGACGAGTTCGACGGAGACGCGAAGACCGAGGTGCTCCCGCTGTGGGACGATCGCGCACCCGAACCGGAGAAGCCCACCTCACCGCCGGCCACGCTGGAGATGCCCTCGGTCGCCGAGACCCCGGCCGCAGCACCGGCCCCCGCTCCCGCCCGCAAGAAGCCGAAGGCCGCACCCGTCCCCGAGGTCGTCGACCAGACCTCCGAACCGGAACCGGCCGAGACGTTCGTCCGCGACCGCGAGGTCGAGGGCGACTACACGCTGCCCTCCCTGGAACTGCTCACCAAGGGCGACCCGCCCAAGACGCGGTCGGCCGCGAACGACCAGATGATCGAGGCGATCACCGAGGTTCTCGAACAGTTCAAGATCGACGCCGCGGTCACCGGCTTCACCCGCGGTCCGACCGTCACCCGCTACGAGGTCGAACTCGGCCCCGGCGTCAAGGTCGAGAAGATCACCGCGCTCGCCCGCAACATCGCGTACGCGGTGGCGACCGACAACGTCCGTCTGCTCGCGCCGATCCCGGGTAAGTCCGCAGTCGGCATCGAGGTCCCCAACACCGACCGCGAACTCGTGCGTCTGTCGGACGTGCTCGCGGCACCGTCGACCCGCCGCGACCACCACCCCCTCGTCATCGGTCTCGGCAAGGACATCGAGGGCGACTTCGTCTCGGCCAACCTCGCGAAGATGCCGCACCTGCTGGTCGCCGGTTCTACCGGTTCCGGTAAGTCGAGCTTCGTCAACTCGATGCTCGTGTCGCTGCTCATCCGCGCGACGCCCGACGAGGTGCGGATGATCCTCATCGATCCCAAGATGGTCGAGCTGACGCCCTACGAGGGCATCCCGCACCTGATCACGCCGATCATCACGCAGCCGAAGAAGGCCGCGGCGGCGCTCGCGTGGCTCGTCGAGGAGATGGAGCAGCGCTACCAGGACATGCAGGCCAACCGTGTGCGGCACATCGACGACTTCAACGCCAAGGTGAAGTCGGGGGAGATCACCGCACCGCTCGGCAGCGAGCGCGTGTACCGGCCGTATCCCTACATCCTCGCCATCGTCGACGAGCTCGCCGACCTGATGATGACGGCCCCGCGAGACGTCGAGGACGCGATCGTCCGCATCACCCAGAAGGCCCGCGCCGCCGGCATCCACCTCGTGCTCGCCACCCAGCGACCCTCGGTGGACGTCGTCACGGGTCTCATCAAGACGAACGTGCCCTCGCGACTCGCGTTCGCGACGAGTTCGCTCACCGACTCGCGTGTCATCCTCGACCAGCCCGGTGCCGAGAAGCTCATCGGTATGGGCGACGGACTGTTCCTGCCGATGGGCGCGGGCAAACCGATCCGCCTGCAGGGTGCGTTCATCACCGACGAGGAGATCGCAGGGGTCGTCGACTTCGCCAAGAACCAGGCCGAACCCGAGTACAACGAGGGCGTCACCGCCCCGAAGGCCGGCGACAAGAAGGACGTCGACCCCGACATCGGCGACGACCTCGACGTCTTCCTGCAGGCGGTCGAACTCGTCGTCACCAGCCAGTTCGGTTCCACGTCGATGCTGCAGCGCAAGCTCCGCGTCGGCTTCGCCAAGGCCGGTCGCCTGATGGACCTGATGGAGACCCGCGGCGTGGTCGGCCCGAGCGAGGGCAGCAAGGCCCGCGAGGTTCTGGTCAAGCCCGAGGAACTCGACGGCCTGCTGTACTCGATCCGTGGCGGCGGAGACCCGGCGGAGGCCCCGGCCGCAGAGCAGTGAGACATGCCCGTTCGACGGGCCGTCCCTGCTGTCTCCGGCGGGAAGTGACGATGTGTGGCACAATCGTGGGAGCTGTGGAGGGGAGTATCCCCTGATCCGCGGCGGTCTCGTCAACACGTGCGGCGCCGATGCCGTCCCGGGGCCGTCGGTCCGGCGATAGTCCGGGCGGGAGAGACCTCCGGCAGGTACGCATACCTACCGGAAGGCCCGTGTATCCATGCACGTAACCCTGACCACCTGGTTGATCACGATCGCCGTCATCATCGGGTTGTTCGTCTTCGACTTCTTCGCCCACGTCCGCAAGCCGCACGCGCCCACCCTGCGCGAATCCGGCTTCTGGTCGGCCGTCTTCATCGCCATCGCGATCCTCTTCGGCGTGATCGTCTTCGTGATCTGGGGCCCGACCTACGGCGGCGAGTACTTCGCCGGCTACATCACCGAGAAGGCGTTGTCGGTCGACAACCTCTTCGTCTTCGTCATCATCATGGCCACCTTCGCGGTGCCCCGTGAGTACCAGCAGAAGGTTCTCACCATCGGCATCGTGCTGGCCCTGGTCATGCGTGGTGCCTTCATCGCGGTCGGTGCCGCGGCGATCAACGCCTACAGCTGGGTGTTCTACCTGTTCGGCTTCTTCCTCGTCTACACCGCCGTCAAGCTCATCCGCGACCACGGCGAGGACCCGCAGGGCATCTCGGAGAACCGGATGGTCAAGTTGGCCCGGAAGTTCCTGCCGGTGCACGACGAGTACGACGGCGACCGGCTCGTCACCCGCATCGACGGCAAGAAGCTCGTCACGCCGATGCTGCTCGCGCTCGTCGCGATCGGGTTCACCGACATCCTCTTCGCGCTCGACTCGATCCCCGCGATCTACGGTCTGACGAACGAGCCGTACCTGGTGTTCACCGCGAACGCCTTCGCGCTGATGGGTCTGCGACAGCTGTTCTTCCTCATCGGCGGTCTGCTCGAGCGGCTGGTCTACCTGTCCTACGGACTGTCGATCATCCTGGCGTTCATCGGCGTGAAGCTGGTGCTCCACGCCCTGCACGAGAACACGCTCGGCTGGATCAACGGCGGCGAGCACGTCGCCGTCCCGGAGATCTCCACCGGCGTGTCCCTGGTCGTGATCGTCGGCGTGCTGGCCGTGACGACGGTGGCCAGCCTGCTGAAAACGCGCGGCGAGAAGGAATCCGTCAGGAGTTGAATACGCCCATCACCGGGTTCCACCCGGTGATGCGCACGGCATCGACGAGGTCGCGCTGCGCGAACGGGTCCTGGGCCATCAGTTCGCGCGCCGCGGCCTCGTCGGCCACGTCGACGAGGATGAGCGCACCCGAACCGTCCGTCCACGGGCCGGTTGCCCGCACGATGCCCTGTTCGACGAGATCGCCGAGCCATGCGCGGTGCTTCGGGCGGTGCTCGTCGCGCGCCGAGGCGGTCGCGTCCGAATAGGTGTACTCGACGGCGAACAGGGCCATGCGGGCCTCGCTTTCGTGGTCTCGATCAGAGGGTGAGGAGCATCCGGGTGTTCCCGAGCGTGTTCGGTTTCACATAGCTCAGGTCCAGGAACTCCGCGACGCCCGTATCGTACGACCGGCACATCTCCGCGTAGACCTCGGCCGTCACAGGAGTCCCCTGGATCTCCGCGAAACCGTGCCGCGCAAAGAATTCCACCTCGAAGGTGAGCACGAACAATCGTTCCAGCTCGAGCTCGCGGGCGACCTCGATGAGGCGCGCGACGATCAGGTGACCCGCGCCGTGACCCTTGACCGACGGATCGACGGCCACGGTGCGTACCTCGCCGAGATCCGACCACAGCACGTGCAGGGCACCGCAACCGACGACCTGCCCTCCGAGTTCGGCGACCCAGAACTCCTGGACGGCCTCGTACAGGGTCACCAGATTCTTCTCGAGCAGGATCTTGCCCGCGTAGATGTCGATGAGCCGCTTGATCTCGGGCACGTCGGAGGTTCGGGCGCGCCGGACGACCATTCGATCGTTCGAGTCGTGGTTCGTCGGCGGTGTCGTCATGCGGTGAACAGTAGCGCGTGCGGCTACCGATATTGTGGGGCACATGAGCACGCCCCGCCAGCATGTCACCGCGTCGGGCGGGAGCGGCGCCGCACCGGGACCGCACGCCGGGAGCCCGCACGATCCGGTGCCGTTGTGGAACATCGCCAACATCCTGACGGTGGGCCGGATCGCGTTGGTGCCGGTCTTCCTGGTGCTGCTCTTCGTCGGCGACGGGCACGACACCGTGTGGAGGCTCGCGGCGACCGGAGTCTTCGCGATCGCCGCCATCACCGACCGGATCGACGGTCAACTCGCGCGAAAGCACGGTCTCGTCACCGATTTCGGCAAACTCGCCGATCCCATCGCCGACAAGGCCCTCATCGGTGCCGCGCTGGTCGGCCTGTCGTTGCTCGGCGACCTGTCGTGGTGGGTCACCGGGATCATCGCGGCCCGGGAACTGGGGATCACCGCCCTGCGGTTCGCCGTGCTCCGGCACGCCGTGATCCCGGCGAGTCGCGGCGGCAAGCTCAAGACCCTGGTACAGACGCTCGCGATCGGCGTCTACCTGCTGCCGCTGCCGGACTCGGTGGCACCGGTGGCGATCGGCCTGATGATCCTCGCGGTCGCCCTGACGGTGGTGACGGGACTCGACTATGTGGTCCAGGCGATCCGGCTGCGTACCGGGGTGCGCCGGAGCGAGACCGTCCGGGCGGAGGACGGGCCGGCGGACGACGTCGCCGCCCAGGACACGCCGGACGACGGTCGCACGGTGGGTGAGGACGCCCGGTGACCCTGCCCCGTAACCGCGTCCGGTAACCACGTGCGGCACGTGCGGGATCCGGCCCGGTGCGGCCGACACCGCTGTGTCGGGACTACTCGGACGTCTGCAACCGCCGTCGGCGTTGTAATGTCTGGACACCGCGGTATCGAGGTCCGATCGATCTGCGGGAACCTCGCAGCGTCGTCGTGCGTTGACGAGGTGTCGGCACGACGGACGAAGGAGGATGGGATGGCGCTGTTGTTGCGTGAGGCACTCGGTGACAGCCTTCGGCGCACCCGTGTTTCGCAGAGCCGCACCCTGCGCGAAGTCTCCAGCAGCGCCCGGGTCAGCCTCGGCTATCTCTCGGAGATCGAGCGCGGCAGGAAGGAGGCCTCGAGCGAACTGCTCGCGGCCATCTGCGATGCACTGGACGTCCCGCTGTCCGACGTGCTGTTCGACGTGAGCGGTCTGCTGGCGGACGGCGTCGACCGTCGCGCGGGCATGGAGACCACCGCAGCCGCCACGGCACCCGCCGAGCGGTCCGACGACGGCGCCACCGCCGAGCCGGGGCTGCTCGCGCAGGAGCCGCGCATGGTGATCCCTGCACCCGCCGCACAGGCGCTGGCAGCCGCCTAACATGGATCACGAACCGTGCCGGCCTCGCCGGATACGGTCGTAAGCGACATCGACCGGGGCGTGGTGCGTGCACGGACCCGGCCGGGGCAGGTGGGTCGTCGGGGGTAGCAGCGGACCGGCGACCTTCGAACCGGGGCGCGAGGGCCGCGTACCGGGTCGCGTTCGGCGCGGCGTACCAGATGGAGGCAGGATCACACCCATGGCTAATCCTTTCGTCAAGGGCTGGAAGTACCTGATGGCGCTTTTCAACTCGAAGATCGATGAGAAGGCCGATCCGAAGGTCCAGATTCAGCAGGCGATCGAGGACGCGCAGCGGCAGCACCAGGCGCTCTCGCAGCAGGCGGCTTCCGTCATCGGTAACCAGCGTCAGCTCGAGATGAAGCTCAACCGTCAGTTGGACGAGGTCGAGAAGCTCAACGCGAGTGCTCGCCAGGCCGTCATGATGGCCGACCAGGCGACGGCGGCGGGCGACACCGAGAAGGCGATCCAGTACACGAACGCGGCGGAGGCCTTCGCGGCCCAGCTCGTCACCGCCGAGCAGTCCGTCGAGGACCTCAAGGTGCTGCACGACCAGTCGCTCCAGGCCGCCGCGCAGGCCAAGAAGGCCGTCGAGCAGAACGCCATGGCGCTGCAGCAGAAGGTCGCCGAGCGCACGAAGCTGCTCAGCCAGCTCGAGCAGGCCAAGATGCAGGAGCGCGTGAGCGAGTCGCTGCGTTCGATGGATTCGACCCTCGCAGCGCCGGGCACCACCCCGAGCCTCGACGCCGTCCGCGAGAAGATCGAGCGTCGCTACGCCAACGCTCTCGGTTCCGCCGAGCTCGCCCAGAACTCGGTGCAGGGCCGCATGCTCGAGGTGCAGCAGGCCACCGTCCAGATGGCCGGCCACAGCCGACTGGAGCAGATCCGGGCATCGATGAAGGGCGAGGCCCTTCCGGGCACTCCCGCCAACCCTGCCGTCGACACGCGCAAAGAGCCCCCGAACGCTGCCGGTACCACCGGCCGCTGATCCGCACGCCTCGGAACCGATCCGCCGTGAACGCCTCCGGAGACGACCGGACCGGGAACATCCCCGGTTCGGTCGTCTCTGCGTTCCGCGACGCCACCGACAACGCGATGGAGGCCGCGCGCCGCTGGCGCGATCCCGCCGCCCGCTTACGGCGTAAGAAGCGTCGCGCGCGTCGCCGGGCCAGCTTCTTCGGTGCCGGCTCGGGCACCACAGCAATCGGCACCGCCACTCTCGCCGTCGCGTCGGCTCCCGAATGGACGCTCGCCGCGGCCGGGGGAGCCACGGCGGCTCTCGCGGTGCCCGCCGTCCTCGCCGTCCGTACGTTCCGTCGTCTCGATGCGGTGCCGCTGCCCCCACCGCCGCCGCGCCGCCGGTCGCTGCCACCGGCCGGTTCGGTCGCCCGCGCCCCGATGGAACGCCTCGCGGCGAACGAGGAGAGCCTGCGGCGACTGCTCGGTGTGCTCGTCCGGTCGAACTCCGTGGCCCCCGACGACCTCACCGAGATCGACGACGCGGCCCGCGCAGCCGCATCCGCACTCGATGCCGTCGTCGAGGACGTCGTGGCCCTCGAATCCGCCGCGCGGGGCAGTGCGGCCGCGAAGACCCATCTCTCCGCCGCCATCGTCGACGCCGGCGAGCGTCTCGGGACGGGTGTCGACCAGTTCGAGGAACTCGTCGCCGCCGCCGCACGCCTCGCCGCGACCGCCGAGGGCAACCGGTCGCTGGCGATGCTCGACCAGCGACGCGCCGAACTGATCGCCACGTCCGACAAGCTCGAGAGCTGGGCGCAGTCCTGGCGCGAGTTGGGACAGATCGAGCAGCGTTACCGCCCCTGAGGGGTGGAACACCTCCGTCATCGACACCGCGAGCCGAGCACGTCGGCCGTCGACACCGGTCAGTCGTCCACACCACGAGCGGCGAGGGCCTCACCCATCGCCTCCGCGGTGCGCAGCGCTCCCACCACCACCGGAACCACGAGGGCCCGCAACGAGAATCCGAGACCACGCGCCTTGCGTGCCTCGGTCACGCGGGTGACCACGGTGCCGATCAGCGGGATGGCCCGGACGGTCATCACCAGCACGAGTCCCACCCGATCGGGATCGACCCCGACGCGCGCGAGGGGACGCGCCGCCCGCACGATCGCGTCGAGCATCTCGGTGGTCCGCGTCGTGAGGGTCACGAGGGCGGCCAGAGCGACCGCCACGAGCAGCGACCCGCAGATCACCACCGCCCGTTCCCATCCCGCCACCAGGACCTGGAACGCTGCGATGATCGCCAGCATCCACACCAGCGGCCGCAATTGCACAGCGGCCAGACGCGGAGGTATGCGCGCGGCCGCGTACGCGAGCACGGCCAACGCCAGGGCGGGCAGCACCTGCCAGGGCTGCCGGATCCACAGGGTCAGGGCGAGGATCAGTGCTGCCACCGCGAGCAGCTTCGCTCCCGCCGGAAGCCGATGCAGGACGGAGCGTCCGGGATGGTAGAGGCCGAAAGTGTTCACCCGATCAGATTCCGGTAGAACGCGAGCGCGGACGCCGGTTCGTCGTCGGCGACGACCCGCCCCGAATCGACCACCAGCACACGATCGAAGTCCGCGAGGAGTTCGAGATTGTGGGTCACCGCGATCACCTGCTGTGGCAGGCTCGCGAAGGTGCGCGCGATGAGCTTCGTGTTGCGCAGGTCGAGCAGGGTCGTCGGTTCGTCCGCGACGAGCACCGCCGGGTCGGTCACCATGATCGCGGCGAGCGCGAGCAACTGCTTCTGGCCGCCCGAGAGTAGGTGGCTGGGGTGGTCGTGATGCCCCGCGAGCCCGAAGTCGGCGAGGACCTGCCGTACCCGGGCCTCGCGTTCCTCCTTGCCGAGTCCGCTGCGTCGGAGCGAGAAGGCGACGTCCTCGGCGACCGTCGGCATGACGATCTGATGGTCCGGGTCGGTGAAGACGAATCCGACCTTCTTGCGGACCTCCCGGCCCTTGCGCGCTGTGTCGAGGCCGTCGACGGTCACCGAACCGGACGACGGGACGAGCAGGCCGTTGATCATGCGCGCCATCGTCGACTTGCCGCTGCCGTTCGCGCCGACGATGCCGACGCGTCGTTCGGTGAGGACCACGTCGACCCCGTCGAGGACGGTGCGGTCGCCGTAGGCGTGCCGCACCTCCCGGAATCGGATCTCGCTCATCGACGGTCGGGCGGCGGCGTCAGTGCGCGGGATCCGCAGCGGGGCGGGGCGCGATGCGCGGTGCCGCCAGTGCGGGATAGGCGCGGTGCACCTGGGCGGCGACCGCTGCGGCGACGACCGCCTTGGCGAGATCGCCCGGCAGGAAGGTGACGTTGGCAGCAGCGGCGGCCCACACCGTGAGATCCGTGCGCAGGACCATGCCCGCGATACCGAAGGCGTAGAGAACGACGATGCCACCGAGGACGTTGACGGCCACACCGGGCAACGTGCGGTATCGCGGCAGCATCTTCATGCTCAGCCAGCCGATCACGGCGACGGCAGGAACCCAGCCGATGAGGAAGCCCACCGTGGGACCGGCCAGCGAGGTGAGGGTCGTGCGCCCGCCGGCGAGTACGGGCAGCGCCAGTCCCAGCACGATCACGGTGAGCACCGACAGGACACCCTTGCGTGCGCCGAGCAGTGCACCCGCGAGCATCACGCCGAGGGTCTGCAACGTGATGGGCACGCCGGACGATCCGATACTGATCTGACCGGGCAGTCCCAGGGCGATGATCAGGGCGGCGAAGACGGCGATCTGCGCGAGGTCGCGCGCGGGGATACGGCGGGACGTGGACACGATTACTCAGCCTTCCGGTATGGACGGTGAACCCGTAGAGCCTAAGCCGTACCGGCGTGCCGCGAGTCACCGACCCACCTCCGGGTGCCCGTGGGCCACACCCGGGGTGCGTCTCCGGGTGTCCCCTGATCTTTCCCTGATATCTGCGCTGACCTGCTGTTTTTCTCCACTCGAGCTGTCAGGATCGAGGCGTACCGAGCAAACGGAGTCCGGCACGGAAGAGGTCGGCATCGAGGGTGGGAGTACCCAATGTTCTGGAAGATCGTAGGAATCGTCGCGGTGGTGTGGGTCGGTCTCGCCGTCCTCGGTGCCCTGCTCGACAACCTGTTCGGCTTTCTCGTACTCGGCGCCGTGATCTTCGGCGGATACCTGCTGTACAAGGCAGTATCGGGAGGTGACAAGCACGACCTGACACGTCTGTAGGACGAAGGGGGCAGCTGTGGAGGCGGTACCGGAGGACTGGCAGGACGGACTCGTCGTCGTCGCCCACCCGGACGACATCGAATACGGCGCGGCGGCGGCGATCGCGCGGTGGACCCGACAGGGCAAGGAGATTTCCTACGTTCTGGCCACCAGTGGCGAGGCGGGCATCGCCGGTCTGTCGCCCGAGAAGAGCGGGCCGGTGCGGGAATCGGAGCAGCGCGAGTCCGCGCGGATCGTCGGAGTGGATACCGTCGAGTTCCTCGGGCACCCGGATGGTCGACTCGTCCCGAGTCTCGATCTCCGTCGCGACATCGCTTCCGCCATCCGACGTCATCGTCCTGAGATGGTGGTCACGCTCGCGTTCGGGCTGTCGCCCCGGCCGGGCTGGGTCAACAGTGCCGACCATCGGGCGCTCGGGATCAGCGTCCTCGACGCCGTCTCCGATGCCGCGAACGAATGGATCTTCCCGGAACTCACCGAACGCGGTCTGGAACCGTGGCACGGCGTGCGATGGGCTGCCGTGTGTCCGGGTTCGCCTCCGACCCACGCGGTGGACGTGACCGATACGGTCGAACCGGCAGTCGAGTCCCTCGCGGCGCACCGTCTGTACCTGCAGGCTCTCGACGACAGGCCGGTGGAGGCACAAGCGCGCGAACAGGTGGAGCGCGCATCGGCGCCGCTGCCGGGATTCGCTGCCGAGCGCGCCTCCGGGTTCGAGTTGTACACCTTCGCGGGATAGGAAGCGTCCCGCCGTCGGTGGCCTGTGGCAGGCTGTGCGCGTGCGAGTGGCGGTGGTGGCCGGGCCCGATGCGGGTCATGCGATTCCGGCGATCGCGTTGTCGCTGCGGCTCGCGGATGCCGGGCACGACGCGGTCGTCCTCACGGGCGAACGATGGCTCGGCCTCGAGCTGCCCGGTGTGACGTTCGCTGAGTTGAAGGGGCTGGCGCCCCGGCTCGGTGACGACGACGGCGACGCGGGGGCGAAGATCCACGCCCGCGCCGCCCATATCGCGAGCGAGATGCTCCCGGATCTCGGGGCCCTGCTACCCGACCTCGTCGTGGCGGACGTGCTCACCGCCGGCGGAGGGATGGCCGCCGAGCGCCTGGGGATCCCGTGGGTCGAGCTCTCGCCGCACCCGTTGTACCTGCCGTCGCGCGGGCTCCCGCCGATCGGCAGCGGTCTCGATGTGGGCAGGGGCGTGCGGGGCCGGTTGAGGGATGCCGCGTTGCGAGCGATGACCGCGAGATCGCTGCGGCAGGGGGAGCGCGAGCGTTCTGCCGCACGCGTCGGGATCGGTCTGCCGGCGCGCGATCCCGGGCCCCGGCCCCGGCTGATCGCCACCCTGCCGGCACTCGAGGTGCCACGTCCCGACTGGCCCGGGCACGCGCACGTCGTCGGTCCGCTGCTGTGGGAACCCACCGTGGAGATCCTCGATCCGCCGCCAGGGGACGGACCTCTCGTGATGGTCGCGCCGTCGACCGCGGTCACCGGCGTGACCGGGATGGTCGAGACGGTCTGCGACGCACTCGACGGGGCCGGGATGCGGGTCGCCGCGACGATGCTCGACCCTCCGCCGCAGTCGCTCCCCAGCTGGGCCGTCTCGGGTCGCGGCAGGCAGGACGTCCTGCTCCGGCAGGCCGATGTCGTCGTGTGCGGGGGTGGGCACGGGATGCTCGCCAAGACGCTGAGTGCGGGGGTTCCGGCGGTGATCGTTCCCGGGGGCGGCGACCAGTGGGAGCTGGCGAACCGCGCCGCACGGCAGGGGAGTGCGGTGGTGGTGCGTCCGCTCGACGCGGATGCGGTCCGCTCCGCGATCGACACCGTGCTGTCGTCGCCGGACTTCGCCGCCGCGGCTCGTGCGGCCGCGGACGGTGCCGGCGACGTGGAGGATCCGGTCGCGGTGTGCGAGGCCGCAGCGGACTGACTGTCGCGCCACACCGCGCGCGACTACCGTGGTCGGGGTGCGGTTGACGGAGTTCTACGAGGTGGTCCGGGACGAGTTCGGACAGATGCACGGCGATGCCCTGCTGCGCGATCACGTGCTGCTTTCGCTCGGTGGACGGACGGCGGCCGAGGCGATCGAGGCGGGACAGGAGCCCCGGGAGGTATGGCGCGCTCTCTGCGACGAGTTCGACGTCCCACCCGTGCGGCGGTAGCCGCGGAGCCGGTCGGGGCTGTTCCCGACCGGAATCGGTGCAGGAGTAGATGCCGGAATCGATTTTCTGTCCGACCGGGATGAGACCATTCCTGGCGTACACGAAGCGACCGGATTTCGAACACGTGTTCGGCTATGCTGGGAACGCCGGGTGGGTTGTCCACAGGTGGTGATTCCATCCACAGATACGGCGTTTCCGCGGTCGCGACAGCGAACTTGTCGGTGCCGGGTTCTAACGTCGTCGACAACAAGGACGAGATTCTATTAAGGGGACCAAGATGGCAGCACAGGCTCACGACCGCGAGAAGGCGCTCGAGCTCGCCCTCGCGCAGATCGACAAGAGCTTCGGTAAGGGCTCGGTGATGCGCCTGGGCGAGGACGTCCGTCCGCCCATCGCAGTCATTCCCACCGGGTCGATCGCACTCGACGTGGCTCTCGGTATCGGCGGCCTGCCGCGCGGGCGCGTCATCGAGATCTACGGCCCGGAATCCTCGGGTAAGACGACGGTGGCCCTCCACGCGGTCGCCAACGCGCAGGCCGCCGGCGGCATCGCGGCGTTCATCGACGCCGAGCACGCCCTCGATCCGGACTACGCGCGCAAGCTCGGTGTCGACACCGACGCCCTGCTCGTGTCCCAACCCGACACCGGTGAGCAGGCCCTCGAGATCGCCGACATGCTCATCCGCTCGGGTGCGCTCGACATCATCGTCATCGACTCGGTCGCGGCGCTCGTGCCCCGCGCCGAGATCGAGGGCGAGATGGGCGACAGCCACGTCGGTCTCCAGGCCCGCCTGATGAGCCAGGCACTGCGCAAGATGACCGGTGCGCTCAACAACTCCGGCACCACCGCGATCTTCATCAACCAGCTGCGCGAGAAGATCGGCGTGATGTTCGGCTCGCCCGAGACCACCACGGGCGGTAAGGCGCTGAAGTTCTACGCCTCCGTGCGTCTGGACGTGCGCCGGATCGAGACGCTCAAGGACGGGGGCGACGCGGTGGGCAACCGCACCCGCGTGAAGGTCGTCAAGAACAAGGTCTCGCCTCCGTTCAAGCAGGCCGAGTTCGACATCCTGTACGGCCAGGGCATCTCGAAGGAGGGCTCGCTCATCGACATGGGTGTCGAGCAGGGCTTCATCCGCAAGTCCGGCTCCTGGTATACCTACGAGGGCGACCAGCTGGGGCAGGGCAAGGAGAACGCCCGCAAGTTCCTGCTCGAGAACACCGATGTGCGCGACGAGATCGAGAAGAAGATCAAGGAGAAGCTCGGCATCGGTGCCGTTCTCACCGATCCGAGTGATGTCGAGGAGCCGGTCGACTTCTAGTCACCGCCCACGGGGGCACGGACGCACGTCGTCCGTGCCCCCGTGGCGTATCCGCACCCGGCCGCGCTGTCGGTGCGTCCGGCTACTGTGCGCGTCATGGACGACTCCGAGGAACGACGCCCCGACGCTCGGCGCGAACGACGCGGACGGCGGCGCTCGGCTCGCACCGAGCAGGAACTGCCCGGCGGCGGCACCGAAGCGCAGGCCAAGGACGTCTGTCTCCGTCTGCTGACCGATCGGGCACGCAGCCGATCCGAGCTCGCGACGAAGCTCGAGCAGAAGGGATTCGCGTCCGACGTCGCCGAACGTGCCCTCGACCGTCTCACCGAGGTCGGGTTGATCGACGACGCGGATTTCGCCAACCAGTGGGCACGTTCACGGCATCTGCACGCGGGGAAGGGTAAGCGCGCGATCGCACTCGAACTGCGCCGCAAGGGAATCGACGCCGACGACGCGGCGGCTGCCCTCGAACAGATCGACACCGCCGACGAACGGGAACGGGCGGTCGAACTCGTCCGCAAGAAGCTCCGCACCCAGCCGCCGCTGCCCACCGAAGGGGATCGGCGCGAGATCGCGGCCGAACGCGACAAGTTGGTGCGGCGGCTGGTCGGGATGCTGGCCCGGCGCGGCTACGCGCAGGGGATGGCGTTCGATGTCGTGCGGGAAGAACTCGCGACGTTCGGTGCCGACGCGAGCGACCTCCCGCACGACTGAGCCCGACTGCGAAACGCCTGGGCTCGACTGCGAACTTCGCAACCGCAGTGCTGCTGTTACTTGCGGCCCTCGCCGCTCAGGTCCAGGCCCGGCACCGACATCGTGGGCATCGTCTGCGGCTCTTCGGCCGCCACGGCACCCTTCTTCCGCTTCCCGGATCGCAGACGCTTCTCGAGCCAGATCGCGAACTGTGTCAGCGCACTGTTGAGGATGATCATGATCGCCGCGACCACCAGCAGCGACGGCAGGTAGTTCTGGAAGAACGCGCCGAGCTGCTGGCCGGAACGCACCACTTCGACATAGCCGATGAGGTAGCCGAGCGCGGAGTCCTTGAGCGCGATCACCATCTGCGACACGATCGCCGGGAGCATGACCGTCACGGCCTGCGGCAGCAGGATCAGTCGCATGAGCTGGTTCTTCCGCATGCCGATCGCGTAGGCGGCCTCGCTCTGACCACGCGGAAGCGATCGGATGCCCGCGCGCACGATCTCGGCGATGACCGAGCCGTTGTACAGGGTCAGGCCGGTGATGACCGCCGCGAGCGCGAGATATCCGGACTTGAAGACGCGGTACTCGGCGAACACCTGGTAGGCGAAGATCATCAGGATCAGCACCGGGACGGCGCGGAACAACTCGACGATCGTGCCGGCGATCCAGCGGACCCACCGGTGGTCGGACAGACGCGCGATACCCAGGACCGTGCCGAGCACGAGTGCCAGCACGATCGACGCGACGGCCGCGATGATCGTGCCGCGGATGCCGGGCAGCAGATAGGTGGTCCAGCTGGACGATTCGACGAACGGCTCCCACTTGGCGGCCGTCAGCTGTCCGTTGGCGTCGAGCGCGCGGTAGACGATCCAGCCGACCAGGACGAGGAGCGCGACCACGACCACCGACAGGATCCGGTAGAGCGCCTTGGCGCGGGGCCCGGGTGCGTCGTAGAGAACGGTTCCGTGTGCACTCATCGGGCGACCTCGTATCGCTTGCTGAGCCGGCCGAAGAGCAGGCCGGTGGGAAGGGTGAGGATGACGAATCCGAGCGCGAAGATGCCACCGACGACGAAGATGGCCGCTTCGTTCTCGATCATCGTCTTCATCAGCAGCGAGGCCTCGGACACGCCGATGACGGAGGCGATCGTCGAGTTCTTGGTCAACGCGATGAGCACCGAACCGAGCGGGGCGATGACCGCGCGGAAAGCCTGGGGGAGGACGATCAGGCGCAGATTCTGGCTGAAGGTCAGACCCAGCGAGCGGCCGGCCTCCGACTGTCCGAGCGAGACCGTGTTGATGCCCGAGCGGAGCGACTCGCACACGAAGGCCGCCGTGTAGACGCTCAGGCCGAGCACAGCGAGCCGGAAGTTGTTGTCCACCAGGAAGGTCGGCGACGACTCGGAGGCCAGCTTGATGCCGAGCGTCTGGGACAGACCGAACAGGCAAAAGATGATGATGAGGGTCAGCGGGGTGTTCCGGAAGATCGTCACGTAGGCGGCGCCGACGGCACGCGCCACCGGGATGGGGGACACGCGCATCGCGGCGAGGATCGTTCCGAGGATCAGTGCACCGATCGCCGAGATGACGGTCAACTGGATCGTGGTCCAGAACGCGTCGAGTAGCTGGCTGCTGTACTTGCTCAACAGATCCACAGGTCACTCCGGGATCGAGGGGACGGGTGGGAGTCCGGAACGGTCCGGCCGGTCCGTGGGATTACGGACCGGCCGCACCGCCGGACGTGACGGGTGGTACCCGTACTCGGTGACGATCGACACTCAGTAGCGATCGACGCTCGGCTGCTCCGGGAGCTCGTAGCCCGAGGCGCCGACCGTCTCCTGGAATGCGGCCTCCCACGCACCGCTGGCGATCATCTCCTCGATCGCGTCGTTGATCGCATTGCGCGACTCGTCGTCGCCCTTGGCGAGACCGATGCCGTAGCGCTCGGTGGTGAACGGCTCACCGACGACCTTGAAGTCGCCCGGGCTCTGCGCGGCGTAGCCGGCGAGGATGATGTCGTCGGTGGTCACCGCGTCGACCGCGCCGTTGCGCAGCGCCTCGACACACAGCGAGTAGGTGTCGAACTCCTGGAGCTGGACGTCCTGCGCGTAGTTGTCCTTCACGTTCTGGGCCGGGGTCGAACCCGCCACCGAGCACAGGCGCTTGCCGCCGTTGAGCGAGTCGGGTCCGGTGATCTCGGTGTCGTCCGCGCGCACGAGGAGCGACTGGCCCGCGATGAAGTACGGGCCGGCGAAGTCCACCTTCTCCTTGCGGGAATCGGTGATCGAGTAGGTCGCGACGATGTAGTCGACCTCACCGTTCTGGATGAGGGTCTCGCGCTGCGCGGACGGAGCTTCCTTGAACTCGATGTTCTCCTCCGAGACACCGAGCTGACCGGCGACATACTTGGCGACCTCGACGTCGAACCCGCTGAACGAACCGTCCGGGTTGCGCAGGCCCAGGCCCGGCTGGTCGAACTTGATACCGACCGTCAGGGTGCCGTTCTCCGCGGACTGCGAGACACTGCGCGTCTCGTCGCCACCGCACGCCGTAGCGACCACTGCCACGGCGACGGCGCCGATGCCCAGGCGGATGGAGCGGGACAATTTCATCGAATACCTCCGGTGCGGTTCGGAACTACGTCCGACGGGCCGGGCGGCCCGTCGGATGCGGGAATCAGGTCAGTGACTGAGGATCTTGCCGAGGAAGTCCTTGGCGCGATCGGATTTCGGTGCGGTGAAGAAGGTCTCGGGATCGGTGTCCTCGACGATGCGACCGTCGGCCATGAACAGAACGCGGTCGCCGGCCTTGCGGGCGAATCCCATCTCGTGGGTGACCACGACCATCGTCATGCCCTCTTTCGCGAGGGAGGTCATCACGTCGAGGACTTCCTGGACCATCTCGGGGTCGAGGGCGGAGGTGGGCTCGTCGAACAGCATGACCTTGGGGTTCATCGCGAGCGCGCGTGCGATCGCCACGCGCTGCTGCTGGCCGCCCGACAGCTGCGCCGGGTACTTGTCGGCCTGGTTGGCGATCCCGACGCGGTCGAGCAGCGCCATCGCCGACTCGCGGGCCTGTTCCTTCTTGATCTTGCGCACCTTCGAGGGGCCGAGCATGACGTTCTGGAGGATCGTCTTGTGGGCGAAGAGGTTGAACGACTGGAACACCATGCCGACGTCCGCGCGCAGGCGGGCCAACGCCCGGCCCTCCTCCGGCAGTAGGGTGCCGTCGACGTGGATCTCGCCCGTGTCGATCGGTTCGAGCCGGTTGATGGTGCGGCAGAGGGTCGATTTCCCCGAACCGGACGGGCCGACGACGATGACGACCTGCCCTCGTGGGATCTCGAGGTTGATGTCCTGCAATACGTGCAGGGATCCGAAGTGCTTGTTCACCCCGTTCATGGAGATCATGGACGAGCTGGTGTCCGACTTCTCGGACGGACGATCCGTTCCGGCTGCCGCTGATGTCATATCTGCAGACCCTATGCCGTCCGGCGCCCGAGACTTCGCATTTCGGGACACCTTCGGTGCACGCGTCACGGGATTTTTACGGCACGAGCGGTGACCGACACCTCGACGGGGCTCATGGGGGCAGCGCGTGGAAAGGAGACCGGTCGAGGTGAGATACCCTGAGACGTGTCACTGATCGACGAAGAAGCCCCCCGCACCGGTGCCCGGACCTACGAGGTCCGCACCTACGGCTGCCAGATGAACGTACACGACTCCGAGCGTCTGTCGGGGTTGTTGGAGGACGCCGGCTTCACCAAGGCCGGGCCCGGCGCGTCACCCGATCTGGTGGTCTTCAACACCTGCGCGGTGCGGGAGAACGCCGACAACAAGCTGTACGGCAATCTGAGTCATCTGCGTCCGGTCAAGGACGACAACCCCGACATGCAGATCGCCGTCGGAGGCTGCCTCGCCCAGAAGGACCGCGACACGGTCGTCAAGAAAGCGCCCTGGGTCGACGTGGTCTTCGGCACGCACAACATCGGCAATCTCCCCGCACTGCTCGAACGCGCGCGGCACAACCGCCGTGCCGAGGTCGAGATCCTCGACGCCCTCGAGGCGTTCCCCTCGACGCTGCCCGCCAAGCGCGAGTCGTCGTACGCCGGATGGGTGTCGATCTCCGTCGGCTGCAACAACACGTGCACCTTCTGCATCGTGCCGTCGCTGCGCGGCAAGGAGGTCGACCGGCGCCCGGGCGACATCCTCGCCGAGGTGCAGGCGCTCGTCGACGAGGGCGTGCTCGAGGTGACACTGCTCGGCCAGAACGTCAACTCCTACGGCCGGTCCTTCGCCGATCCGGAGCAGCCCCGCGACCGGGGCGCCTTCGCGTCGCTGCTGCGCGCGTGCGGCGAGATCGAGGGCCTCGAGCGGGTGCGCTTCACGTCCCCGCATCCGGCGGAGTTCACCGACGACGTCATCGACGCGATGGCGCAGACCCCCAACGTGTGCCCGCAGCTGCACATGCCGCTGCAGTCCGGCAGCGACCGGATCCTGCGCGCCATGCGCCGCTCGTACCGCAAGGAACGCTTCCTGGGCATCATCGAGCGGGTCCGTGCCGCGATGCCGCACGCCGCGATCACCACCGACATCATCGTCGGCTTCCCCGGCGAAACCGAGGAGGACTTCCAGCAGACCCTCGAGGTCGTCGAGAAGGCACGGTTCACCAGCGCGTTCACCTTCCAGTACTCGAAGCGCCCCGGCACGCCCGCTGCCGACATGGACGGTCAGCTCCCCAAGGCCGTGGTGCAGGAACGTTACGAGCGCCTGATCGCGCTGCAGGAACGCATCACCCTCGAGGAGAACCGCAAGCTCGTCGGAACCGAGGTCGAACTGCTCGTCGCCGCGGGGGAGGGCCGCAAGAACGCCGAGACCGCCCGGATGAGCGGGCGTGCCCGCGACGGCCGCCTCGTCCACTTCCGTCCCGAGGGCGCGATCGACACCGCGGTGCGTCCCGGCGACGTCATCACGATCGTCGTCAGCGACGCCGCGCCGCACCACCTCGTCGCGGACACCCCGATCCTCACGCACCGCCGTACACGTGCGGGCGACCACTTCGAACAGGGCCGGCTGCCCAAGACACCGCCGATCGGTGTCGGACTCGGACTGCCGAGCATCGGCGTCCCCGACCCGCTGCCGCCTCAGATGGGATGCAACGCATGACCACCGACAAGCCGCACGATCACCACGCGACGGGTGACGTACGCGCCGAACTCGAAGCCGCCGAACGGAAGGTGGCGAGCGACATCGACCCGGGCGCCCGGGCGATGTTCGTCGCGATCGCCGTCCTGATCCTGTTGGCGACCTTCAGCCTGCCCCACGCCGGATCCGCGAACGGGTGGGAGGTGCTGTCCTTCGCCCCGGACGCGACCACCGAGGAGATCGGTCTGCCGTCGCGGCTGTTCGTCGGCTTCGCAGTGGTCTTCGCCGGGCTGGGCTCGATCCTCGCGCTCGTCACCCGCAAGTGGTCGCTCGCGTGGGTGTCCCTGGCCGGATCGGCGGTGACCATCGTCTTCGGCATGCTCGCGATCTGGTCGCGCCAGACCCTGCCCGTCGAGTCGTCCGCCGCGGGACCGGGATTCGGTCTCGTCATCGGCTGGTTCGCCGTCATGGTGATCGTCTTCCACTGGGCCCGCGTGGTGTGGGCGCGGACCTCGGCCCAGCTCGAGGCCGAGGCCGAGTTGCGGAAGGTCGCAGCCCAGCACGAACGGCCCCGCCTGATGCGCGACGACCCCGAGGCCTGACGCCTCCGGCACGAACACGACGATCCCCCTCTCCCGACCGGGAGAGGGGGATCGTCCGTCTCGGATGTCGCGGGGGTCAGCGCTCGCCGACGGCACCTTCGGCCGCGTCGGCCCACTCGCGCCACTGCGCGGCCTGGGCGAGAGCCTTCTCGGCCTCCTTCGCCCGGCCGGCGGCGGTCGCCTTGGCGGCCTGCTCCTCGAACTGGCGCACCCGCTCACGGAACTGGGCCGCGCGCGCGAGTGCCTCGGGATCGGTGCGGCGCCACTCGGAATCCGCGGCCTCGCGCACCTTCTTCTCGATGGCCCGCAGCCGACCCTCGAGATCGTGCATGCGGTCGCGCGGCACCTTGCCGATCGCCTCCCACTGGTCCTGCAACTCGCGCAGGCGCGCCCGGGCACCTTCGAGATCGGCCGACGGGTCGATCGAGGAGGCCGCCTCGAGCAGGGCCTCCTTCGCGCGGGCGTTCTCCTCGAACTCGGCGTCGCGCTCGGCGTTCGCGGCGTTGCGTGCGGCGAAGAAGACGTCCTGGGCGCCCTTGAATCGCTTCCACAGCTGGTCGTCGGCGTCCTTCGGTGCCCGTCCGGCCGCCTTCCACTCGGCGAGCAGGTCGCGGAAGGCCGCGGCGGTGGCACCCCAGTCGGTGGAGTTCTGCAGCTCCTCCGCCCGGGCGACGAGTTCTTCCTTGCGGCTCTTCGCCGCGGCGCGCTCGCGGTCGAGTTCGGCGAAGTGGGCCCCGCGACGCCGGTTGAACCCCTCGCGTGCCTTCGAATAGCGACGCCACAACACGTCGTCGACCTTCCGGTCGACCCCGCGGATGGTCTTCCACTCCTCGAGGATCTCGCGCAGCCGGTCGCCCGCAGCCTTCCACTGGGTGGATTCGGCGGCGATCGTCTCGGCCTCGGCCGCGAGGGCCTCCTTGCGGGCCGTGCTCTCGGCGCGCCGACGCTCCTTCTCCTGCTTGGCGAGAGCCGCGGCCTCCTCGGAGTGCTCGATGATCGCGGTGAGCCGGGTGGCGAGCGCATCGAGATCACCGATGACGGCGGCGGTCGGCAGCGACTCGGCCAGTGCCTCGGCGGCCGCGCGGGTCTTCTTCACGTCGGCGGTGCCGGAGGTCAACCGGGTCTCGAGGATCGCCACCTCGGTGGCGAGATCGTCGTAACGGCGTCCGAAGTGCGCGAGGCCCTCGGCGGCGTCGCCTGCCTGCCACGATCCGATGCACCGCTCGCCCTCGCTCGTGCGGACCCATGCGGTGCCGTCCTCGTCGACGCGTCCGAACCGACTCGGATCGCTCGCGGGCACCGCCGGGACGTGGGGGTGCGTCTGGGCCGCGACGGGATGCGGCTTCGGGGGTGCTGCGGTGGAACTGCCGTTCTCTCGGCCCGCAGGGCCGGGCGTCGCAGCATGGGCTCGGGGTGTGGCGGGACCGGGACGCGGGGTCCGCTCCTGCGTCGACTCGCCGGTTCGGTCCTGTGCGTTCGGGTCGCTCATCGATACCTCATCTCTGCCGCGCGGCACGGCTGCCTGGTCGCATGGGTCTACCGCCGGTCGATCCCGGGGCTCCGCGATCGTGTCCGCCCACTATTGAAACAGGTCGTGTCGATGCAGGGCGCCGGGTCCGGTGGACTACGGTTGCCGATGTGTTGACCGCCGCGGCGTTCGTGCCGTCCCCACCGCTGCTCGTGCCCGAGCTGACCGGTCTCGCCGCGTCCGAGACCGACGATCTGCGCGAGGCGGTTCTCGAGGTCGGTCGTAGCCTGTCCGGTGCCACGGAATGGGTGGTCGTGGGAGCCGAGACGGCCGAACAGACCGTTCCCCCCACCGCGCGCGGGTCCTTCCTCGGCTTCGGTGTCGACGTCACGGTCCAGCTCGGTCCCGAGGCCGCCGGCGAACCCGATCCCGCGCTCGCGTTGACCGCTCTGGTGGCCGGCTGGATCCGCGACCGCACGGCACCCGGCACCCGCGTGACGACCCACGTGGTGGCCGCCGACGCCGCCGCCGCCCACTGCGCCGATCTCGGCCGCGACCTGCGTGCGGAACTCGACCGCGACGATCGGCCGCGAGCGTTGCTCGTCGTCGCGGACGGAGCGACGACCCTCACGGCCAAGGCGCCCGGCGCCTACGATCCGCGTTCGGAGGAGGTCGAGGCGGCCCTGGCCGCGGCGCTCTGCGCCGGCGATTCGGAGGCGCTCGCGGCACTCGACCCCGAGCTGTGTTCGGACATCAAGCTGACCGGACGCGCCGCCTGGCACGTCCTTGCGGCCACCCTCGGCGCGCGCCCGCGTTCGGCGTCCGTCACCTACTCCGCCGCGCCCTACGGCGTGGGCTACCACGTGGGAATCTGGACACCGTGAGCGCAGGAATCACCGGCCCCGCCGACACGCTCGTACCGATCGCGGTGGTGGGCCCCACCGCCACGGGCAAGTCCGATCTCGGACTGGACCTCGCCGAGGCGCTCGGTGGCGAGATCGTCAACATCGACGCGATGCAGCAGTACCGCGGGATGGACATCGGGACGGCCAAGCTGGCACCGGACGAGCGTCGCGGGATCCCGCACCATCAGCTCGACGTCCTCGACGTCACCGAGACTGCGACGGTCGCCCGCTACCAGCAGGCCGCGATCGCCGATGTCGAGGCGATCCTCGGGCGCGGTCGTCTCCCGATCGTCGTCGGCGGATCGATGATGTACGTACAGGCACTGCTCGACGAATGGCAGTTCCCGGCGACGGATCCGCAGGTCCGCGCCAAGTGGGAGGCGGTCCTCGAGACCGAGGGGCTCGCAGCGGTCCACCGGGCGCTGCAGAGCGCCGATCCCGCCGCCGCGGCGACGATCCTGCCCACCGACGGCCGCCGCATGGTCCGCGCGCTCGAGGTCGTCGAACTGACCGGGCAACCGTTCGCGGCGTCGCAGCCGACGATCGGTGAGCCTCGCTGGGGCACCGTGATCCTGGGCGTCGACCGCGACACCGCCGAACTCGACGACCGCATCGCGCGGCGCACCGACCTGATGTTCGAACGCGGCCTCGTCGACGAGGTGCACGGTCTCCTCGAGGTCGGCCTGCGCGAGGGTGTCACGGCCCGTCGCGCGATCGGTTACGCGCAGGTCCTCGCGTACGTCGACGGGGAGTACGACCTCGATCACGCGCGCGAGCGGACGTTCATCGGGACCCGGCGCTACGTACGACGGCAACGCTCGTGGTTCCGCCGCGACCCGCGCATCCACTGGCTCGACGGCGCCGACCCCCACCTGCTCGACGCTGCCCTGCGGGCCGTCCGGGACGCACGCACATCACCGGCCTCACCAGCCCGATAAGGTAGCGCGCATGGAGTTCAGCAAAGGGCACGGAACCGAGAACGACTTCGTGATCCTTCCCGATCCCGACGCGCGCCTGGACCTCGACGCAGGCCGGATCGCCGCCCTGTGCGACCGGCGTCGCGGGCTCGGTGCCGACGGTGTGCTCCGCGTCGCCCGTGCCGGTGCGCTGGTGTCGGCCGGCGTGCTCGGAGAACTGCCCGAGGGCACCGGGGCGGACGACTGGTTCATGGACTACCGCAACGGCGACGGATCCATCGCCGAGATGTGCGGCAACGGTGTGCGGGTGTTCGCGCACTATCTCACCGCGCACGGGCTCGAGAACCGCCGCGAGTTCGTCGTCGGCAGCCGCGCCGGAGGCAAGCCCGTCACGGTGCACGAGACCGGACCTGTCCTCGGCGAGGTGACCGTGGACATGGGGACGGTGCGCACCCTCGGCGAGTCGGCGGCGACCATCGACGGACGGGTCTACCCGGGCATCGGCATCGACGTCGGCAACCCGCACCTCGCGTGCGTGGACCCGCACCTGAACGAGACGAGCCTGGCCGGTCTCGACCTCACCTCGCCCGGCTTCGACCCGGGCTTCTTCCCACACGGCGTCAACATCGAGTTTCTGACCCCCATCGCGGCCGGAACGGTCCACATGCGCGTCCACGAACGCGGCGTGGGGGAGACCCGCTCGTGCGGAACCGGCACGGTCGCCGCGGCCGCTGCGGCCCTGCGCTTCGACGGCGCATCCGAGGGCGCGGTGCGGGTCCGGATCCCGGGCGGCTCGGTCGAGGTGCGGATCGAGGACGGTCACGCCTGGCTACGCGGACCGTCGGTGCTGGTCGCGGTGGGTGAACTCGACGACACCTGGTGGTCGGCGCCGAACTGATCGGCACCGATCGGCCCTGCTGAGGCGCACTCGGGTATGCCCCTGCGCGAATGCGGCGGAAAAACTCGAATGCACCGATTCGGGCTTCGTGACACCATGGAGGTGTATGACGAACACACAGCGCACGCGCCGCGCAACCACAGATGACAGCACTTCGACCGCGTACGACGCACCCGGAGGCTGGACCGCCGAGGATCCGTCCGTCGGCGAGATGCAACTCGAAGACCGCAGCGCGTTGCGGCGTGTGGTCGGTCTGTCCACCGAACTCGAGGACATCACCGAGGTCGAATACCGCCAGCTCCGACTCGAGCGTGTCGTGCTCGTCGGGGTCTGGACGGGCGGAACGGCCGCCCAGGCGGAAGCGAGCCTGGCCGAGCTGGCCGCACTCGCCGAGACCGCCGGCTCCGAGGTCCTCGAAGGTCTCGTCCAGCGTCGCGACCGGCCCGATGCCTCCACCTACATCGGTTCCGGCAAGGCCGACGAGCTCCGGCAGATCGTACTGACCACCGGCGCGGACACCGTGATCTGCGACGGCGAACTCACTCCCGCCCAGCTCACGGCGCTGGAGAAGGTCGTCAAGGTCAAGGTCATCGACCGGACCGCGCTGATCCTCGACATCTTCGCCCAGCACGCCACCTCGCGAGAGGGCAAGGCGCAGGTCTCCCTCGCGCAGATGGAGTACATGCTCCCGCGCCTGCGCGGCTGGGGCGAGTCGATGTCGCGGCAGGCCGGTGGTCGTGCCGGCAGCAACGGCGGTGTGGGCCTGCGTGGCCCCGGTGAGACGAAGATCGAGACCGACCGCCGCCGGATCCGCGAGCGGATGGCCAAGCTCCGTCGCGAGATCAAGGCGATGAAGGCCGCGCGCGACACCAAGCGCACCCGGCGTCTGCGCAACAGGATCCCGTCCGTCGCGATCGTGGGCTACACCAACGCCGGTAAGTCGAGCCTGCTCAACAAGCTCACCGGCTCCGGTGTCCTGGTGCAGAACGCACTGTTCGCGACCCTGGATCCGACGACCCGCCGGTCGGCGCTGCCCGACGGCCGCGAGTACGTGCTCACCGACACCGTCGGTTTCGTCCGGCACCTCCCGACCCAGCTGGTCGAGGCGTTCCGGTCGACCCTCGAGGAGGTCGCCGACGCCGATGTGCTGCTCCACGTCGTCGACGGCTCCGACCCGCTGCCCACCGAGCAGATCAAGGCGGTGCGCGAGGTCGTCACCGAGGTGCTCCGCGAATCGGACGCCCCGCCGCCGCCGGAGTTGATCGTCGTCAACAAGATCGACGCCGCCGATCCGGTGACACTGACACAGTTGCGCAGCGCGATCCCCGGCGCGGTGTTCGTCTCCGCGCACACCGGGGAGGGCGTCGAGGAGTTGCAGACCCAGCTCGCGGGTCTGCTCGAGGATCCCGACGTCGAGGTGAAGCTGCTCCTGCCGTACACCCGCGGCGACCTGCTCGCACGCATCCACTCGGACGGTCAGATCCTCTCGTCCGAGCACGAGGTGGACGGCACACGGGTGCACGCGAAGGTGCCGGCAGCGCTGGCGTCGGCATTGGTCGACTTCGCGGCCTGATGCGGGTCGTGCGCCGGGCGGCGCTGCTCGCTGCCGTCGTGGCGTTCGTGCCGGCCCCGAACGCCGGCGCGCAGGACACCGCGATCCCGGCCGCGGATCTGCCGACCGAGATGCTGTGCACTCCCGACGATCCCGCGCTCGCCGAACTGTCCGGCCTCGCGACGATCGGCGACCGGCTGTTCGCGACCCCCGACGCCGGAGAGGACGAACGCATCGTCGAACTCGACGGGGATTGTGCGGTTCTGCAACGGATCCCGTCGCCCGTCGATCCCTACGACGTCGAGGATCTCGCCGCGGGTCCCGACGGCCGGTTGTGGCTCGGCGATCTCGGCGACAACACCCGCGTCCGCGAGACGATCGCGCTCATCTCCCTCGACCCCGACACCGGGCAGGGAGATCTGCACCGGCTGACCTATCCCGACGGTCCCCGCGACGCCGAGACCGTACTCGTCTCCGCGACAGGCGAACCGATCATCGTGACGAAGGCGCTGTTCGGATCGAGCAATGTCTACCGGCCCGCACGCGGACTCACGATCGACGGCCTGCCCGTCCCGGGACCGGCCCCCCTCGAGAAGGTCGGATCGCTGGCACTCGGACCGTCGGACACCCCCGGCGGTCCCGTTCCCGGTGCGTCCTCCTCGATGGTCACCGGCGGTGCGGTCAGCGCCGACGGGACGGTCGCGGCGGTCCGCACCTACACCGACGTCTACCTGTTCCACGTCCCCGACGGCGATCTCGCGTCCGCTCTGGTCGCCGGTCCGCGCTTCCGCGTCCCGATCCCGGACGAACCGCAGGGCGAAGCCGTCGCCTTCACCGCCGACGGTGACCTGGTCACCGCGTCCGAGCGCGGCGCGGCAGGCACGGAGAATCCACCGATCCATATCCGTCGCGGTGCGACCGATCTCTTCGCACCCGCGGACGACGATGCCGCGGACGAGATGTCGTCCGCGGCACTGCCGGTAGTCGGTGCGGGCGTGGCAGCCGGGGTCATCGCGCTCGGGGTCCTCGGACTCGTCGTCCGGCGCCGCGCCCGCGGCTGAGATCAGGCGTCGAGGTCTGCGGCGACCAGTTCCGCAACCTGCGCGAGGACCGCGTCGTCGTCGCACGAGATCGTGACCTGCGTGCCCTTTTCCGCGCCGAGCGTCATGATCATCAGGGCCGAACCGGCGTCGACGGGCTCGCCGCCGTCGACCGCGAGGGTCACCGGGACACCGGCCGCGACCACGGCCTCGGCGATGATTCCTGCGGGACGGGCGTGGAGGCCGATGGACGAACCGACGGCAACCGTGGTGCTGGGCATGTGAATCTCCTTCGTGGTGGGGAAGTGCAGGGCGTCGATCAGGAAGATGTCGCTGTGATCAGGAGCGTGCCGCTGTGACCAGGAGCGTGCGGCTGTGATCAGGAGCGTGCGGCTACGGGCTCGGGGTTCGTCTCGTCGGCGGCTTCCCGGGCGGGACGGGTGATCGACTTGGCGATACTGACCGCGAGTGCGGCGACCACCGTGCCCGCCGCCAGCGCGATCAGGAACCACACGACGCGGTCCATCGCGAACAGCACGAACAATCCGCCGTGGGGAGCGGTGAGCGTGACACCCGTCGCCATGACGATGCCGCCGGTCACAGCGCCGCCGAGCATCATCGAGGGGATCACCCGGAACGGGTCGGCCGCGGCGAACGGGATGGCGCCCTCCGAGATGAACGACGCACCGAGCAGCCAGGCGGCCTTGCCGTTCTCGCGTTCGGCCGTGCTGTAGAGACGCGGACGCACCAGCGACGACAGTGCCATGGCGAGCGGCGGAACCATGCCGGCGGCCATGACCGCCGCCATGATCTCGAGCGAACCGGTGTTGGCGACGTCGAGACCCGCGACCGCGAAGGCGTAGGCGGCCTTGTTGACCGGCCCGCCGAGGTCGAAGCACATCATCAGGCCGAGGATCGCACCGAGCAGCACCGCGGAACCGCCGGACAGACCGTTGAGCCAGTCGGTGAGACCGGTGGTGATCGCGGCCAGCGGGCGACCGAGCAGCAGGAACATGAGCCCACCGACGATCAGGCTCGCGAGCAGCGGGATGATCACCACGGGCATCAGGCCACGGGCCCAGGTGGGCAGTGGGATACGGCCGACCCACAGGGCCGCGAAACCGGCGATGATGCCGCCGACGAGACCGCCGATGAAGCCGGCGCCGACGAAGACGGCCACCGCGCCGGCGGTGAAACCCGGGGCCAGACCCGGACGGTCCGCGATCGCGAAGGCGATGTACCCGGCCAGTGCCGGGACGAGGAACGAGAACGCCAACGAGCCGATCTGGTACAGGACCGCACCGAGATAGGCGCCGAGCCCACCCTCGGGAAGGTTGGTGAGCGTGTTGTCGAGGACGATGTCGGCGGCCGAATCGGTGATGTCGGGACCGGCGAGCAGGAAGCCCAGGGCGATGAGCAGACCACCGGCCGCGACGAACGGGATCATGTAGCTCACGCCGGTGAGCAGGATCTGCCGCAATCGGGTGCCCCAGCCGAGGTCGCTGCCGCTCTCCGACTCACCCGCCGGGGCGCCGGGGGTTCCCTCGACGGTGCGTGCGGACGGATCTGTGGCGGCCCGCAGGGCCTCGTCGACCATGGTGTCCGGTTCGTTGATCGCGCGCTTGACGCCCGACGCGATCACGGGCTTGCCGGCGAACCGTTCGCGGCCCTTGACGCCCACGTCGGTGGCGAAGATGACGGCGTCGGCACCGGCGATCACCTCGGCGGGCAGGGGAGTGCTGCCGCTCGATCCCTGCGTCTCCACCCGGACGGTCACACCTGCGCGTTCACCGGCTGCGGACAGTGCGTCGGCGGCCATGTAGGTGTGCGCGATGCCGGTCGGGCACGCGGTGACCGCGACGATCGTGCGGCCTCCGGGCTGTTCCGCGCTCTGAGGCGGCGCGACCGCGGGCTTCGCGGAGGCTGTCGGTGCCGGCTGCTGCGGCGCTGCGGTCGAGGCGGCGGGAGTGCCGCTCGACGGCGCCGGTCGGGGCGGGAGGACGTCCTCGACCAGCGCGATGACCTCCTCCGCGGACGCGGCCGCGCGCAGCGACGCGACGAAGTCGGGGCGCACGAGTGCACGAGCGAGAGCGGTGAGGAGCTTCATGTGGTCGCCGCCCGCACCTTCGGGCGCGGCGATGAGGAAGACGAGGTCGGCGGGTCCGTCGGGCGCACCGAAGTCGGCCTTCGGGGACAGTCGGGCGAAACCGAGCGACGGGGTGGTCACCGCTTCGCTGCGCGCGTGCGGGATCGCGATCCCGCCGGGAAGACCGGTGGCGGACTTGGCCTCCCGTTCGAGAACGGCCGCGGTGAGTGCGTCGGCGTCGGACGCGCGACCGTTCGCTGCGAGACGCTCGGCGAGGGCGGCGATGACGGAGTTCTTGTCGGATCCCAGGTCGGCATCGAGCGAGACGAGTTCCGTGCCGATGATCGAGGAACCGCCTGCGGAGCCGGAGGTGGTGTCGGACATGACGTTCCTTAGGAGTGGGAGGGGAGCGGTCGGGGTCGGCGGTGGACGTCGGTGACGTGCACTCGGGATGGATCGACGGAATCGGTTGTGGGCAAGGCTGTTCCGGGGAGTGTGACGGCCGCGGTCCCGTACGCCACGGCGAGGCGCAGGCACTCGTCGGGTGTGTGACCGGCCTGCTCGGCGAGCAGATATCCGGCGAGCGACGAATCGCCCGCCCCGACCGTGCTGCGGACCGTGACGTCGTCGGCGGTGGCGCGCCACGCGCCGGTGGCGGTGACCAACACTGCGCCTGCACCGCCGAGGGTCGCGAGCACCGCGCCGACACCGCGTTCGACCAGCACGCGTCCTGCGTCGACCACGGCGCCGACGTCCCCCGCGGCGGCACCGGATTCGAGTTCGTGGGCGTCGGCGCCGGTGAGCTGGGCCAGTTCGTCGGAATTCGGCTTGATCACGTCCGGGGCCGCCGCAGGGAACCGCTCGGCGAGGGCGAGCAGTGGCCGCTCGGAGGTGTCGACCGCGATGCGGCATCCGAGGCCGCGCAGTGCACCTACGAGATCGGCATACCACGATTCGGGCACACCGGGAGGAAGAGAACCGGACAGGACGGTCCACGCCGCTCCCTGAGCGCATTCGAGCAGGACGGCGTGGAGCTCGCCCAGTGTGCGTCCGGTGCAGGGGGTTCCGGGTTCGTTGAGCTTGGTGGTGGTGCCGTCGGGTTCGGCGACGGTGATGTTGTTGCGCGTAGGTCCGGAGGTGGGCACGGCCCGATGGGCGATGCCCTGGTCGTCGAGCGCGGCGAGCAGAGGATCGCCGGCGTTGGCCGGGAGCACGGCGACGACCTCGGTCGTCGCGGCGTGCAGCACACGAGCGACGTTGATCCCCTTGCCGCCCGGATCGACGGTGGATCGCTCGGTTCGATGCACCCTCCCGCGCTCGAGAGGGCCCGTCAGCCCGACCGTGCGATCGAGACTGGGGTTGGCCGTGAGCGTGACGATCATGCCGTCACCACCTCGATTCCGTGTTCGATGAGTTGCCGACGGTCGGTGTCGTCGAGGTCGGTGTCGGTCACCAGGACGTCGATCGGTTCGAGCGACGCGAAGCTCAGCAGATTGCGCCGACCGACCTTCGACGAGTCGGCGACCACGACGACGCGGTCGGCGGTGCGCACCATCGCGCGCTTGACCGCGGCCTCGTCGGCGTCGGGGGTGGACAGGCCGTGGTCGATGCTGAGGGCATTGGTGCCGATGAACGCCACGTCGACGTGCACCGTCGACAAGGTGGCGAGGACCTCGGCGCCCACCGCGGCCTGCGTGACGCCGCGGACACGACCGCCGAGCAGGTGCAGTTGCACGGTGCTCATCGCGGCGAGGCGCGCGGCGATGGGCACCGAGTTGGTGACGACGGTGAGTTCGACCTCGGGCGGCAGCGCTCCGACGATCCTGCCGGTGGTGGTGCCGGCGTCGAAGAGCACGCTTCCGCCGGTGGGCGGGAGGAAGGACGTCGCGGCGGTGGCGATGCGGTCCTTGTGTTCGGCGCGGGTGTGCTCGCGTTCGGAGAGGGCGGGCTCGGCCACCGAGAGCGAGGCGGCCGGGATCGCGCCGCCGTGGACGCGCCGCACGAGGCCCAGGCGTTCGAGGTGCGCGAGGTCGCGGCGCACCGTCTCGGTGGTGACGCCGTACCGGTCGGCGAGCACTGCGACCGATACGCGGCCACGAGCCGCCACCAGCGCTGCGATCGCCTGCTGCCGTTCCTCTGCGTACACCGACACTCCTGGGGGTACCCGATTTGTGGGAAAACAATGTTGGTTTATGTTGTTTTACGCCCGTCTGTGTTGACATGTCAAGGCTTCCGAGTAATCTGAGTCACAACGAACTACTGCGGTGAGGAGATCTCCATGGAGCAGTCGGCGTCCGTCCTGCACGGCACCCCCGTCGTCCCCGGTATCGGATACGGGCCGGTCATCCGTCCCGTCGCGCGTCCTGTGGTTCCGGCCCAGGGCACCTCGATCCCCGACACGGCGCGCGAGGCCGAGGTGGGCCGATTCGAGGACGCCGCGAAGGTCGTGGCCGAGCGACTGCGGGCCCGTGCCTCGCGTGCATCGGGTGCCGCGGCAGAAGTGCTCCAGGCCACCGCTGTGCTGGTCGAGGACCGCGCCTGGCGCGGGGCGGCCGCGACGAAGATCCGCTCCGGCACCGATGCGGTCGGCGCCACCGTCGCCGCCACCGACCAGTTCGCGGCCCTGTTCGAGAAGATGGGCGGACTACAGGCCGAGCGGGTCACCGACCTGCTCGACATCCGCGACCGCGTGATCGCCGAATTGCAGGGCGCCCCCGAACCCGGGCTCGAGATGCCCGACGCGCCGTCCGTGCTCCTCGCGACCGATCTCGCACCCGCCGACACCGCCGGACTCGACCCGTCCGTGGTCGTCGCGCTGGCCACCTCCCTCGGAGGGCCCACCAGCCACACCGCGATCATCGCGCGCCAGCTCGGCATCCCGTGCGTCGTCGCGGTGGCAGGCCTCGACGATGTCCCGGCCGGCACCGAGGTGCTGGTCGACGGCGCGACGGGCCGGATCGTGCTCTCCCCGGACAGTGGCGAGGCCGCGGCCGAGGTCGAACGCGACCGCGTCGAGCGCGAGCGGGTGGCGGGGTGGTCCGGTCCCGGCGCCACCGCCGACGGTCACCCGGTCGAGATCCTCGCCAATGTGCAGGACGGATCCGGTGCCGTCGCGGCGCGCCGGACGCCGGCGCAGGGCGTCGGTCTGTTCCGCACCGAACTGTGCTTCCTCGACCGCGACAGCGAACCGACGGTGGACGAGCAGGCCGACATCTATGCGGAGGTCTTCGAGGCGTTCGAAGGGCGGAAGGTCGTCCTGCGGACTCTCGACGCCGGCTCCGACAAGCCCCTCCGGTTCGCCAACCACCCCGACGAGCACAATCCCGCCCTCGGCGTCCGCGGTATCCGCATCACGACCACGGCGCCGGGGGTCCTCGATCGTCAGCTCGACGCGGTGGCCGCGGCCGCCTCGCGCACCGGCGCCACGCCGTGGGTCATGGCGCCGATGGTGGCGACCGTCTCGGAGGCCGCCGATTTCGCCGCGAGGGTGCGCGAGCGCGGACTGTCACCGGGCGTCATGATCGAGGTTCCGTCTGCTGCGCTGCTCGCCGATCGGTTGCTCGAACACCTGGACTTCCTGTCGATCGGCACCAACGACCTCGCCCAGTACACGATGGCGGCCGACCGGATGTCGCCGCAGCTGGCCGCACTCACCGACCCGTGGCAGCCCGCGGTGCTCACGCTCGTGGCCCGCGCGGCACAGGCCGGGGCGGCCGCGGGCAAGCCGGTGGGGGTGTGCGGCGAGGCGGCGGCCGACCCGCTCCTCGCCTGCGTCCTGGCCGGCATGGGCGTGACCTCCCTGTCGTGCGCCGCGTCGGCGGTGACGGGTGTCGGGGCCCGGCTCTCCTCGGTCCCGCTGGACCGTTGCCGTGAGGCGGCCGAGGCGGTCCTCGCGAGCGACGACCCCGTCGCGGCACGGGCCGCGGCAGCGAAACTGCTGGACTGAGCGGCAAGGCCGGGACGGCCGGTTCCACGCGGCCGGGACGGCCTGTTCCACGCGCTCGAGGCTGCCGGTTCTACGATGACCTGTCGTGACCGAACGAGCGAACACGACCGGACGCACGACCACACGCCGCGGCTGGACCCTGCACGGCGACGGGCGTCGTATCAATCCCGGTGCGGTGGTCGCACCGCACGAGCGACTGTCGTGGCCGCGCACCATCGGCATCGGGATGCAGCACGTCATCGCGATGTTCGGCGCCACCCTGCTCGTGCCGACGATCACCGGCTTCCCCGTCACGACGACGCTGCTCTTCTCCGGTATCGGCACCGCGCTGTTCCTGATCATCACGCGCGGCCGGGTGCCGAGCTATCTCGGTTCGTCGTTCGCGTTCATCGCGCCGCTCAGCGCGTCGGCCGGTTCCGGTCCGGCAGCGCAGCTCGGCGGAATCGTCGCCGTCGGCATCGTGCTCGTGCTCATCGGTCTGATCGTCAAGGCGGCGGGTTCGCGCATCATCGACGCGGTCATGCCGCCGGTGGTCACCGGGGCGATCGTCGCCCTCATCGGCCTCAATCTCGCACCGACCGCCACCGGCTCGTTCGAAGCCCAACCGCTCGTCGCCACGATCACGCTCGTGGTCACGCTGCTCGTGACAGTCGTCGGCCCGGGCATGCTCGGCCGCCTCGGCATCCTCGTCGGTGTGATCGTCGGATGGATCTTCGCGGCGCTCACCGGGGCGATCGCGTCCGAACGCATCGACGCCATGCGGGACGCCGCCTGGTTCGGTCTGCCCGACCTGCGCGCCCCCACCTTCGAACTGTCGGTCGTGCTGCTGGCGCTGCCCGTCGTCGTCGTGCTGGTCGCGGAGAACGTCGGCCACGTCAAGGCGGTCGCCGCGATGACCGGCCGGAACCTCGACGATATGGCCGGCAACGCGCTCATCGCCGACGGCCTCGCGACCACCCTCGCCGGTGCGGGCGGCGGCTCGGGCACCACCACCTACGCCGAGAACATCGGCGTCATGGCGGCCACGCGCGTGTACTCGACCGCTGCATACGCCGTCGCGGCGGTCACCGCCGTCGTGCTGGCCTTCTCGCCGAAGTTCGGTGCGCTGGTGTTCACCGTGCCCGACGGTGTCCTCGGTGGCGCGACCCTCGTGCTCTACGGCCTGATCGGCATCCTCGGTGTCCGCATCTGGACGGAGGCGAAGGTCGACTTCACGGATCCGGTCAACCTCACGGTCGCGGCCGCGGCGCTCGTCGCCGGTATCGGCGACCTGACTCTGTCGATCGGCTCGGTCGAACTCGGCGGTATCGCCTGGGGTTCGATCGGCATCCTCGTCGCGTACCCGCTGCTGCGCAGACTCGCAGATCTGCGCCGCTGACCGGCGCCCGGCGCGACGGCCGACACCGACCCGTGCCCGCGGGTCGTTCGATACCGACGCGCGCCCGCCGGGGGTCGTCCGGGTCACAAAATGCGCTCGGTTGTGTCAGCGTCACCGCGCGCTCGGCTGCATACCGTGAGTATGTCGAACGACGTCTCACACAGGAGCGCAGATGGAACGCACCCTTTTCGAGCCCGAGCACGACCTCTTCCGGGAGTCGTACCGGAAGTTCCTCGAACAGGAGGTGGCCCCCTTCCACGAGCAGTGGGAGAAGGACAAGATCGTCGACCGTGAGGTGTGGAAGAAGGCCGGCGCGCAGGGCTTCCTCGGCATGGCGGTGCCGGAGGAGTACGGCGGCGGTGGAATGGACGACTTCCGTTACAACGCCATCATGGCCGAGGAGACCACCAAGCTGGGCTTCAGCGGTCTGGGCTTCATGCTGCACAACGATGTCGTCGCTCCCTACCTGCTCGAGCTCGCGAACGAGGAGCAGAAGAAGCGCTGGCTTCCGGGCTTCTGTTCGGGTGAGCTGATCACGGCCATCGCGATGACCGAGCCCGGCACCGGCAGCGACCTGCAGGGCATCAAGACCCGTGCGGTGCGCGACGGTGACGACTGGGTCCTCAACGGCGCCAAGACGTTCATCACCAACGGCATCCACTCCGACCTGGTGATCGTCGTCGCCTGCACCGACCCGGAGAAGGGCGCCCAGGGCTTCTCGCTGCTCGTCGTCGAGCGCGGCATGCCGGGCTTCGAGCGGGGACGCAACCTCGACAAGATCGGCCTCGACGCGCAGGACACGGCGGAGCTCAGCTTCAACGACGTCCGCGTCCCGGCGGCCAATCTCCTCGGTCAGGAGGGCATGGGCTTCATCTACCTGATGCAGAACCTGCCGCAGGAGCGCCTGGCGATCGCGGTCGTCGCCGCGGCTGCGATGGAGCGCGTGCTCGACGACACGATCCAGTACTGCCGCGACCGCAAGGCGTTCGGCAAGCCGATCGGCAAGTTCCAGAACACCCGCTTCGAGCTCGCCGAGCTCGCCACCGAGACCCAGCTCGCCCGGGTGTTCGTGGACCGGTGCATCGAGCTGCTCAACGAGAAGAAGCTCACCGTCCAGGAAGCCGCGATGGCCAAATACTGGACCACCGACAAGCAGGTCGAGCTGATCGACCGCTGCCTGCAGCTGCACGGCGGCTACGGCTACATGCGCGAGTACCCGGTCGCCAAGGCGTACCTCGATGCCCGCGTGCAGAAGATCTACGGCGGCACGAACGAGATCATGAAGGAAGTCATCGGGCGCGGCCTCAACGTCTGAGGCACGTACGAGAAAGGCCGGGGTGGCTCCGCTCAGCGGAGCCACCCCGGCCTCCTTCGTCTCCGGGTGCACCCGGGAATCAGATCTTGCGGACGACCGTGACGACCTTGCCGAGAATGACCGCGTCGTTGCCCGGGATCGGTTCGAACATCGGGTTGTGCGGCATGAGCCAGACGTCGCCATCGACCCGCTTGAACGTCTTGACGGTGGCCTCGCCGTCCAGCATCGCGGCGACGATGTCGCCGTTGTCGGCGACGTTCTGCTGCCGGACGACTACCCAGTCGCCGTCGCAGATGGCCGCATCGATCATCGACTGGCCGACGACCTTGAGCAGGAACAGCGAGCCCTGACCGACGAGTTCGCGCGGCAGCGGGAAGACGTCCTCGACCGATTCCTCGGCCAGGATCGGGCCACCGGCCGCGATCCGGCCGACGACGGGAACCATTGCCGCCGAAGGAATGTCGTCGGTCGACGAGCCGGCGACCACCTCAGGGGAGGACTCGGGTGCGGGGGTGGGCTCGAGACCGCGGACGTCCACGGCACGCGGACGGTTCGGATCGCGGCGCAGGAAGCCCTTCCGTTCGAGGGTGCGCAGCTGGTGCGCGACGGAGGACGTGGAGTTGAGCCCGACGGCGTCGCCGATCTCACGGATGCTCGGTGGGTACCCCCGTTCGCTGACGGAATCGCGGATGACCTCGAGCACACGACGCTGACGCTCGGTGAGGCTCGCGGTGGGATCGTCGGTCGTGGGTCCGCCCCGGCGGGCTGTGGATGTTCCGTCCGCCTTCATCGTGACCTCCGTGCGGCGAGTGTCGGATGGGTTGCAAGTTGCCTTTCGAATCTATCGAGATCCCGCGCGTATATCAAACAGATGTTCGAGATTCACCCTCCGAGGAGCTGTCGTGGGGGTGCGACTCGTGGTAGAACATTCGAACAGACTTTCGTTCGAACACATGAGCGACTGATCGAACGAGGTCGTGAGACCACACACAGCGACACGGACGGGGTCGGAAGACCACGCACAGCGACACGGAGGATTTCCGATGAGCAGAGCGGTTCGGATCGACACGGCGGTTCCGGTGGGTACGGCGCGACAGGGCGCTGTGGCCCGAACCGGTGCCTCAGTCCGGACGAGCACGGCAGGACGGACCGTCACGGGCCCGCCCGGAGCAGGTGCACCCGGGGCGGCGGCGTATCGCATCCGGCCGATCGCGACGTCGACGCTGCATCATCGCACCCGTGTCCCGGCGCGGACGAGACCGCGCGTCGCCGCGCCCACGCGCGAATATGTCGCCGTACCCTCGCGCGAACCCCTGCACCGTCGCTCGGAGATCACGCCGCGCAGTCGCCGGCCTGCGGAGGGGACGAGTTGGCGGCAGATGGCCGCGACGGTGCTCCTCACCGCGCTCGCGACGACGATGCTCCTCGTGCTCGCCCACGTGCGTACCGATGAGGTGATCTCGCAGGGCGCCGGCACCACGGTCACGGTCGTACGCGAGGGGGAGAGCCTGGAGGCGTTGGCCGCTCGCGTGTGGCCCGATGCTCCGGTCGACGTCACGGCGGCGAGGATCGCCGACCTCAACTCGCTCGACGGTACGGCCGTGCAGGCCGGAAGCCGTCTCCTCGTGCCGGATTCCTCCCGGGGATGAGGGTGTCGTGGCCCTGCCCGACCCGCGATCCGCGCCCGAACCGGACAGGCGGGTATTGTCTAACACTGTCAGTCACACCACTCCGTGTGGTTGCGGCGGTGTCGGCCCACTCGCGGGTGGAGACGGTTCCGGTCGGGAGACATTGCTTCGGCGCCGACGTCGCGACCCGCACGGGCACGACGAAGGAACCGACATGTACTGCCCGTATTGCCGCCACCCCGATTCCCGGGTGGTCGATTCGCGCGAGGCAGACGAGGGTGCCGCGATCCGTCGTCGGCGGGCGTGTCCCGAATGCGGGCGCCGCTTCACCACAGTCGAGACGGCCGTGCTGTCCGTCGTCAAGCGCAGCGGCGTGACCGAGCCGTTCAGCCGCGAGAAGGTCGTGCGCGGCGTGGCCCGCGCCTGCCAGGGACGCGATGTCGACAACGATGCGCTCAACAAGCTCGCGCAGCAGGTCGAGGACGCGGTGCGGGCGAAGGGATCCCCCGAGGTCCCGAGCCACGAGGTGGGACTGGCGATCCTCGGGCCCCTGCGCGATCTCGACGAGGTCGCCTATCTGCGATTCGCCTCGGTCTACCGTTCCTTCAGTTCCGCAGAGGATTTCGAACGCGAGATCCAGGAACTGCGCGAGCACAAGAAGTCCCGCTCGGACGCGACCGACTGACCGTCCCGGTCGCTACCGGATCGCCTCGATCGCCTTCAGGACGCGCTTCTCCGACACCGGGACCCGCGTCCCGAGACCCTGCGCGAACAGGCTCACGCGCAATTCCTCGATCATCCAGTAGATCTCGACCACCTCGGGCGCGGCACGTCGCTCCTCCGGCAGTCGTGCGAGCAGCTTGTCGTAGGCGCCGTAGACGCGATCGAGCACATCCATTCCCGCCGCGTCGCGATGCGCACTTCCCGGCAACGCCTCCAGGCGCTGCGCGGCCGCGGTGAGGTAGCGCGGCAGGTCGGCGATCCGCCGCGATCCGAGGTCGGTGACGAAGCCGGGGAACAGCAACGACTGCAGCTGTTCGCGTACGTCGTCGGCAGCCTCGCCGTTCGACCGATCGAGGAGCACACCCACCTCGTGGGCGCGGGACAGCACGGGCACAACCGCTTTCAACAGACGGGCCACGCGCCCCGGCAGATGTGAGCGCACCGTGGCCGCGAGCGCCTCGAACTCCTCGGGTGTGCGCACGGGAGTTCCGTGCGCGGCGATGAGTTCGTCCACCGCGCAGGCACGGCAGTCCTCGATCAGCGCTTCGAACGATCCGTCCGGGTTCCGCCCGAGCGCGAGTCGCTCCATGTTGGTCAGTCCCGAGGTCACGGCCTTCGCCTTCGTCGGTGCCGACGACAGAAGCAGGGCACGCAACCCCTGACGCGTCGCGTTCTGCTGGGCCTGCGGTGTGCTGAGCACGCGCACCGCGACGCCGTCCTTCTCCGCAACCAGGGCGGGATAACCGGTGACCTTCCGGCCGCCGACCTCACGGGTGACGGTGTCCGGCAGGTTCCCGAGGGTCTCGGCCGTCCACACCACCGCCGCGGGACGTTCGGTGCCCGCAGCGGCGCGCGAGACCTCCGCTTCGACCAGCGGAGCCAGCTTCTTCCGCAGCGCCACCAGACTCTTGCTGCGGCCCAGCACGGTGCCGCGTTCGTCGACCGCCGCGAAGGTCATCCGCAGATGGTCGGGCAACGCACCGGTATCGAAGTCCGAGGGCTCGATCGTGCACCGGCCGAGCCGGGACAGCTCGCGGGCCATCGCGTTGACGAGCGGTTCGGAGCGCGGCGTCACCGACGCGAGGGCGGCCGCCGCGAAATCGGGAGCCGGGACGACCTGCCTCCGAAGGTGTTTCGGCAGGGTCTTGATGAGGGCCGTCACCAGCTCGGTCCGCATCCCGGGTACGAGCCAGTCGAAACCGACGGACTTGAGGTTCGCGAGCAGCGCGACGGGGACGCGGGCGGTGACGCCGTCCTCCTCCGTGCCCGGCTCGAACTGATAGGTGAGGGGGAACTGGATCTCGCCCTGACGCCACGCATCCGGGTAGTCGCCCTCGAGCACCGACGCGGCGTCCTGGTTCACCACGGTGTCCGGCGTGAACGTCAGCAGGTCGGGTTGCTGCTTCCGGGTCTTCTTCCACCACGTGTCGAAGTGCCGGGCCGAGATCGCCTCCGGGCCCACCCGCTGGTCGTAGAAGTCGAACAGGGTCTCGTCGTCGACGACGATGTCGCGCCGGCGCGCACGGTGTTCGAGTTCCTCGACGTCCTCGAGCAGCGCCCGGTTGTCGTGGAAGAACTTGTGCTGCGTGCGCCATTCGCCCTGCACGAGGGCATGGCGGATGAACAGCTCTCGCGAGACCTCCGGATCGATCCGTCCGTACGGCACGGGACGCTGGGCGATCAACGGGATGCCGTAGAGCGTGACGCGTTCGTAGGCCATCGCCGACTCTCGGCGCGTCGACCAGTGCGGCTCCGAGTAGGTGCGCTTGACCAGGTGCGGAGCGAGCTTCTCGACCCACTCGGGTTCGATGCGCGCGGCCGTCCGCGCCCACAGCCGTGAGGTCTCCACGAGTTCGGCCGCCATGACCCAGCGCGGAGGCTTCTTGAACAACGACGATCCGGGGAAGACCGCGAACCGTGCGCCGCGGGCACCGAGGAAATCGCGCTTGTCGCCCTCGCGAAGACCGATGTGCGACAGCAGGCCTGCGAGCAGCGACTTGTGGACGTCGTCGGGATTCACGTCGCGGTGGTGCGTCTGCCAGCCCATGTCGACCGTGATCTGACGGAGCTGCCCCTGCAGGTCCTGCCACTCACGGATCCGCAACCAGTGCAGGAACTCGTCGCGGCACAACCTGCGGAACCTGCTCGACGACAGTTCCCGCCGTTGCTCCTTCAGGTAGTCCCACAGCCGCAGGAAGGCCAGGAAGTCCGAGCCCTCGACGGCGAACCGGGCGTGCTTCTCGTCGGCGGCCTGCTGGAACTCGGTCGGGCGTTCGCGCACGTCCTGGATCGACAGGGCCGCGACGATGATGAGCACCTCGCGCAGGCATCCGTTGCGGTGGCCCTCGACGATCATCCGGGCCATGCGCGGATCGACAGGCAACCGGGCGATGTCGCGGCCCGTCGCGGTCAGGCGCGGCGTCTCGCCCTTCTTCGCCGGTTCGAGCGCGCCGAGTTCCTCGAGCAGAGCGATGCCGTCGCGGATCGCGCGGGGATCCGGTGCCTCCACGAACGGGAAGGCCTCGATGTCGCCGAGACCGAGCGCCGTCATCTGCAGCACCACCGACGCGAGGTTGGTGCGCAGGATCTCGGGTTCGGTGAACTCCGGCCGGCCGTCGAAGTCGTCCTCGGAGTACAGGCGGATGCAGATGCCGTCGGCCACACGACCACAGCGTCCGGCGCGCTGACGCGCCGAGGCCTGCGAGATCGGCTCGATCGGCAGTCGCTGCACCTTCGTGCGCACCGAGTACCGCGAGATACGGGCGGTGCCGGGGTCGACGACGTAGCGGATACCGGGAACCGTCAGGGACGTCTCGGCGACGTTGGTGGACAACACGACCCGGCGTCCTGTGTGCGGTGCGAAGACGCGGTGCTGTTCGGCCGCCGACAGGCGTCCGTAGAGCGGGAGGATCTCGGTGTTGCGGAGCTTGCGGTCGCGCAGTGCGTCGGCGGTGTCGCGGATCTCGCGTTCGCCGGAGAGGAAGACCAGGATGTCGCCGTCGCCCTCGCGCTGGAGTTCCTCGACGGCCTCGCACACCGCGTCGACGGGGTCGCGGTCGACGAGCGTGTCGCCCACCTCGACGGTCAGCGGCCGGTAACGCACCTCGACGGGATAGGTGCGGCCGGAGACCTCGACGATGGGGGCGGGCGTGCCGTTCGCGTCGGCGAAGTGGCGCGCGAAACGTTCGGGGTCGATCGTCGCCGAGGTGATGATCACCTTCAGGTCGGGACGACGCGGAAGCAGCTGCGCGAGGTAGCCGAGCAGGAAGTCGATGTTGAGGCTGCGTTCGTGCGCCTCGTCGATGATGAGCGTGTCGTACCGGCGCAGCAGCCGGTCGCGCTGGATCTCGGCGAGGAGGATGCCGTCGGTCATCAGCTTGACGAGTGTCGACTCGGTGACCTGATCGTTGAACCGCACCGTGTATCCGACGGCGTCGCCGAGCTCGGTGTCCAGTTCGTCCGCGAGTCGCTCGGCGACGGCGCGCGCGGCGATACGGCGCGGCTGGGTGTGGCCGATCAGGCCGCGAACTCCACGCCCGAGTTCGAGACAGATCTTCGGGATCTGCGTCGTCTTGCCCGAACCGGTCTCACCGGCGACCACCACGACCTGGTGGTCGCGGATCGCGGCGGCGATGTCGTCCTTGCGCTGCGAGACCGGCAGATCCTCGGGATAGCGGATCTGCGGGACCGACGACGCGCGGGACGCGAGCCGGGTGCGGGCGTTCTCGATCTCGGCGGCGACTTCGGTCAGCGCCTCGCCGCCCCGCGCCCGGTCGAGCCTGCGACGGAGGCGGTTCTCGTCGCGGAGGGAGACCTCGGACAGGGCAGCGCGCAGTTCGCGACGATTCGGGGCGGGGGAGATGGACATGCTGATCACACAGCCTAGCGAAACGGCCCGGTCGGGGCCGGTCGGGGAGGTCAGGCTTCCGGTGGTCGGCCCGCCAGGGCACGCACCCGGCCGATCACCGCGCCGAAGATCTCCCGGTACGGGGCGTGGACCGTGAAGTGGGTGAACCCGTAGCGCTCCCGGCTGCGCAGGATCTGCCCGGCCATCTCGTCCACCGTGCCGATCAGCACGAACGGCGAGTCGAGCAGGTCGTCGGCGCCGACGGTGTGCTCGAACCGCTCGGCGAGCGCGGCGGCGGTGCCCGCCCGGTCGTCGGTCTCGACGACCGCCTGGAGCAGGGTGTGCCACTCGATGTCCTCGACCCGGTCGCTGGCCCGCGCCCGCGCGAACGCGACCCGGTCGTCGGCCTCGGTCGCGGTGGCGATGCGGAACGTCCCCGGTGGCCTCCCCGGCAGCTGGACGGCACCCGCGACACTCACGATGTCGGCGTGGGCGGCGGCGACGGAAAGGATCCGGTCGCCGGTGCCTCCGACGATCAGGGGCGGGCCGTAGCCGCCGAATCCGCGCCGCTGTACCGGACGGAGCACGGGCAGATCGAACGCTTCGCGCAGCGCCGCCTGCTCGTCGAAACCGGACCCGGTGAACGATCGCTGCAGTTCCTGCACGGTGGATTCGAGACGCTCGGCGCGCTCGTCGAAGCGCTCCCACTCGATCCCGGCCGCCTCGAACTCCCATCTCATGTGGCCTGCGCCGAGGCCGACCTCGAGCCGGCCACCGGTGAGCAGATCGGTGGTCGCGATCTCGCGGGCGAGCAGTGCCGGATTCCAGAAACCGGCGTTGAGCACCATTGTGCCGACCCGCAGACGCTCGGTGGCGCCGGCGGCGGCGACCAGGACGGGGAACGGCGCGGGGACACCGAGATGGTCGGCCGCGTACATCGCATCGAAGCCGGCGTCCTCCACGGCGCGGCACCAGCGAACGAACTTGTCGGGGGACCCGACCTCGAAGATGTTGACGGAGAAGCGGAACTCGGTCATGGCACCCAGGGTGGCGGGTTCGGGCCTCCGGCACCAGAGTCGTTTCCTCCGCATACGATGACGGGTGTCGTGATCGTCGTGGACGGGAGTTGGTCGTGGGTGCGTTGTGGCACGGATTCGCCGATATGGGCGCGATCGAACGGGACGGAGCATTCGTCGTGTCGCGTGGGGAAGGCGCGTACATCTGGGACGACGCCGGCAACCGCTACCTCGATGCCACCGCCGGACTGTGGTTCACCAATGTCGGTCACGGCCGTACCGAGATCGGCGACGCGATCGCAGCGCAGGTCGCCAAGCTCGCCCACTACTCGAACTTCGGCGATCTGACCTCCGAACCCACCGTCGAACTCGCCGAGCGTCTCGCGGGGATCGCCCCCGTTCCGGGCAGCAAGATCTTCTTCACCTCCGGTGGATCCGACTCCGTCGACTCGGCGGCCAAGCTCGCGCGGCGGTACTGGCAGGAGGTCGGGAAGCCCGGCAAGCGGCTGCTGGTCTCGCGCGAGAAGGCGTACCACGGCATGCACGTCGGTGGCACCTCGCTCGCCGGTATCCCCGTCAACGGTGAGGGCTACGGCCGCCTGTGGGAGGACACCGCGCGGGTTGCGTGGGACGACGCCAAGGCGCTGCTCGAACTCGTCGATTCGGTCGGTGCCGACTCCATCGCGGCCTTCTTCTGCGAACCCGTCATCGGTGCGGGCGGGGTGTACCTGCCGCCGGACGGCTATCTCGCCGAGATCCGCGACATCTGCCGCGAGCACGACATCCTGTTCGTCGTCGACGAGGTGGTCACCGGCTTCGGTCGTATCGGCGGTTCGTGGTTCGCGTCGTCGCGATTCGACCTGGATCCCCACATGGTCACCACCGCCAAGGGACTCACCTCCGGCTACCTGCCGATGGGCGCCCTGTTCGTCGCTCCGCGGGTCGCCGAACCGTTCTTCGCCGGCGGCGTGTGGTGGCGCCACGGATACACCTACGGCGGGCATGCTGCAGCCGCAGCGGCCGCGCTCGCCAACCTCGACATCATCGAGCGTGAGAATCTGCTCGCCGAGGCGGCGCGGATCGAGCGGACGCTGCACGAGAAGCTCGCTCCGCTGGCGGACCACCCGCGGGTGGCGGAGGTGCGCAGCGGCCTCGGTGCGGTGGCGGCCGTGCAGCTCGCCGATCCGTCCGAGGCGCTCGGTTTCGTGAAGACCCTGCGGCAGCACGGGATCTCGGGACGCGCGGCCGGTCAGGGCGCGATGCAGATCTCCCCGTCGTTCGTGATGACCGACGAGCAGATCACCGATCTCGCCGACGGAATCGCCGCAGCACTCGGCTGATCCGTTCCTTCGGCCCGACCGGTACCTCGGCGAGGGGGAGTTCGGCGCTGCCGTCGCGTGCGGCGAGCGAACGCGCATAGCGTTCGTGCAGTACCGACCGCACCTCGTCGGGGCTGTAGTTCCGTCGTTGTCGCTCGTTGCGGGCGGCGACGGCACCGGTCGCCGCGACTCCCACGATCCCGGCGAGTCCGACGAGCTTCCACCACTTGCCACCGCGTAGTGCCATGCGGACGACCCTAGCGGCCCTCGGGGCCGTGCGGACGACCCCAGCGGCCTTCGGGGCCGTGCGGACGACCCCAGCGGCTCTCGGGCCGTGCGGACGACCCCAGCGGCCGTCGGGCATGGCAGGCTGACGGCATGGACACTTCGTCGGCAGATCGGTCCGCCGGTGCGCGTTCGCGTCTCACCCTCGACGAGGCCGTGGCGACGACCCGCACGGGGGACCTGTGGATCTTCCGCGGCGCCACCCCGGCCGACCGGGCGATCCAGACGCTGACCAACGCGCCGGTGAACCACGTGGGGATGACGGTCGCGCTCGAGGACCTGCCGCCGCTGATGTGGCACGCCGAGCTCGGACGCAGCCTCCCGGACATGTGGACGGGGCGGCACCAGCGCGGCGTGCAGCTGCACGACCTTCATAGTGCGGTGCAGGTGTGGGCCGCTCGTTACGGACAGCGCGGCTGGTTGCGGCAGATCTCGGTGGCGGTCACCCCGGATCAGGAGGACCAGCTGCTGCGCACGATCGCGCGGCTCGACGGCACACCGTTCCCGTCGACGACGAAACTCACGGGGCGATGGTTCGCGGGTCGGCTCCCACGTCGCCGCCGGGCGGCCGTCCCGTCGGGTGGGCTCGAGAGCGCCTACTGCGCCGAGGTGGTCGGTCTGACCCTGGAGGAGATGGGATTGCTGCGGCAACGGCACCGGGGGAGCAACTGGTACGACCCCGGCCGGTTCTGGAGTGGCGATCGGCTGCCGCTCGCCCCCGGTGTGGAGTTCGGTGGCGAGATCGAGGTCGTGCTCGACGAGGACGACCTCGCTGCCGGAAAGGCGGCAGGCTCGACGTCGTAGGGCCCGCGGCCGGCCCAGTCCGATAGTTGCGAAAGGTAAAGGCGATAGGTCGCTCTACACTGATAGGCGTGAGCGATCAGAGCTACCAGCCCACCCTCTCGCAGTTGCGTGCCTTCGTCGCGGTGGCCACCTACCGTCACTTCGGCACGGCAGCAGCGCGACTCGAGGTCAGCCAGCCCACGCTGTCCCAGGGCCTGGCGGCTCTCGAGAACGGCCTGGGCGTCCAGCTCATCGAGCGCAGCACCCGCCGTGTGCTCGTGACACCGGTGGGCGCACGCCTGCTTCCCTACGCGGAGGTGGTGCTCGACGCCGCCGACGGCTTCGTCGACGCGGCGGCAGGAGTGTCCGACGGGCTGTCGGGCCCGCTGCGGGTGGGCTTGATCCCCACCGTCGCGCCCTACGTCCTGCCCGAGATCCTGCCCGCCCTCGACGCAGCGATGCCGGCCCTGTCGCTGCAGGTCGTCGAGGACCAGACCGCCCGGCTCCTCGACGCACTGCGAGCCGGAACCCTCGACGTCGCCGTCCTCGCGCTGCCCGCCGACGTCTCGGGTGTGATCGAAGTTCCGCTCTACGACGAGGATTTCGTCCTCGTCCTGCCGACCGGACACGAACTCGCCGGGCGCACCGACCTCTCGGTGTCCGCACTCGACGACGCTCAACTGCTGCTGCTCGACGAGGGCCACTGCCTGCGCGACCAGACACTCGACCTGTGCCGGTCCGTCGACGCGCGCCCGGCACTCGGCGACACCCGCGCGACCTCCCTGTCCACCGTGGTGCGCTGCGTCGCAGGACGATTGGGCATCACCCTCGTCCCGGCCTCCGCGGTCGCCGTCGAAACCGCCAGGGGAGACCTCGAGGTCGCGCAGTTCGCGGACCCGGCACCCGGCCGCCGGATCGGGCTGGTGTTCCGCTCGTCGTCCCCGCGCGGAGTCGACTACCGCATCCTCGCCGAGACCATCCGCGGCTGCGTCCCGCCGACCTGCCGCCCCGTCGTCTCCTGACCACGACCCCGATCAGCGCCGACCGCGTCGTGTCGATCAGCGCTTACCGCGTCGGGGTTTTCCGGGGCGCTTCCGCGCGGACGCCCCCGACCGGCGGGACGTCTTGGGTTCCGGCGCGCGGCGCTTGGGGGTCGAGCCCTTGCGTTCGCCACGACGCGAGGTGCCGCCCGACTCGCCTTCCGGCTCGGAATCACTGCGGCGTCCACGAGAACTGTTGGCCGTCCGCCCCCGGACGATCCCGACGAACTCGTCGACGAGATCGGTCGTCCGGTCGGTGATCCACACGAGACCCACCTGGGACGCCGGCGCGTCGACGACGGGACGGTAGGTCAGGTCGCGGCGGTGGTGCAGACGGGCGAGCGATTGCGGCGTGACGAGCACACCCACCTCCGAGGCGACGTGCGAGATCGCGTCCTCGGTGGTCGCGGGCCGTTCGAAGGCCTCCTCACCGGGGAGGGCGACCCAGTCGAGCACGTCGTCGAGCGGATGCAGCACCGTCTCGTCGGCGAGGTCGGACACCGACACCTCGTCGACCGCCGCGAACACGTGCTCCTTGGGCACGACCACGACGGAGACCTCGGTGTAGAGCGGGATGACCGACAGGCCGTCCCGCTGCAGCGGTAGGCGCAGCAGCGCGATGTCGGCGACGTCCTCGCGCAGCGGATCCGCACCTGCTGTCGGTTCGACGGGGACCAGTTCGATCGGGACGTCCGGCATCCGCTCGTTCCACACCCGCACCCACTTCGCGGGGGTGACACCCGGGACGTAGGCCAAGCGGAAGGGTTGCACGGTCGGTTCGCTCACCGAGTCAGGCTACCGCTCCCGGGACCCGCCGCCTGCGACGATCAACCCTCGACGATCTCGAACTCGTCGAACACCACTTCGCCGGCGGCATCGGACTCACCGAGATTCACCTCGCCGATCAACGCCCAGCCGTGATCCCCCTGCGGGTCGTGCAGGGTCTGGCGCACCCGCCACAGTTCCGGACCCGTCTCGACGGTGAACAGCAACGGTCCGCGCGCGTCGGGACCGGTGCCGATCTCGTCGTACTCCTCGAAGTACAGCTCGAGCAGGTCCTCCCAGTCCTCGGCATCGAGACCGTCGCCGAGGGCCGCGAGTTCGTCCCAGCGCCGACGCGAGGCCAGCTCGACCCGCTTGAACATCGCGTTGCGGACCATGACCTTGAACGCACGGACGTTCGCGGACAACGGGCGAGGGGAGTCGGCGCCGAACGCGATCTGCTGCTCGTCGGATTCCGCCCCGGGATGGGTCAGCGACTCCCACTCGTCGAGCAACGACGAGTCGACCTGACGGATCAGCTCACCGAGCCACTCGATGATGTCCTCGAGGTCCTCCGTGCGCGCGGCGTCCGGCACCGTCTGCCGCAGCGCGCGGTAGGCGTCGGCGAGATAGCGCAGGACCAATCCCTCGGAGCGGGCCAGACCGTAGTGCGAGACCAGCTCGGAGAAGGTCATGCTGCGCTCGATCATGTCGCGCACCACCGACTTCGGGGACAGCGGGAACTCCGACACCCAGGGATGCCCACCCCGATACGTCTCGAAGGCCGGCTCGAGCAGCTCCACGAGCGGCTTGGGCCAGGTGATCTCCTCGAGCAGTTCCATCCGCTCGTCGTACTCGATGCCGTCGGCCTTCATCTGCGCGACGGCCTCACCGCGCGCGGCATGCTGCTGCGCCATGAGCACCTGACGCGGATCGTCGAGCGTCGACTCGATGACGGACACCACATCGAGTGCGTAGGTGGGGGAGTCGACGTCGAGCAGTTCGATCGCTGCGAGCGCGAACGGCGACAGCGGCTGGTTGAGCGCGAAGTCGCGTTGCAGGTCGACGGTGAGACGGGCCCGGCGCCCGAACTCGTCCGGCTCGTCGAGCTGCTGGACCACGCCCGCCTGCAGCAGCCCCCGGTACAGCGAGATCGCCTTGAGGATGTGCTTGCGCTGCGCCGGACGGGGTTCGTGGTTGTCCTCGAGCAGGTGCCGCATCGCGTCGAAGCAGTTGCCCGGTCGCGCAATGACGTTGAGCAGCATCGAGTTGCTCACCGAGAACCGAGACTGCAGCGGTTCGGGCGACGCCGCGATCAGCTTGTCGAAGGTGCCCTCACCCCAGGAGACGAAGCCTTCGGGTGCCTTCTTGCGCTGCACCTTCCGGCGCTTCTTCGGGTCGTCCCCGGCCTTGGCGAGGGCCCGGACGTTCTCGATCTCGTGCTCGGGGGCCTGCACGACGACCGTGCCCATCGTGTCGTATCCGGCGCGACCTGCACGACCGGCGATCTGGTGGAACTCGCGGGCCTTGAGCTGCCGGGTGCGGGTGCCGTCGAACTTGGTCAGGCCCGTGAGCAACACGGTGCGGATCGGGACGTTGATGCCGACGCCGAGCGTGTCGGTGCCGCAGATGACCTTCAGCAGCCCGTCCTGCGCGAGCTTCTCGATCAGGCGCCGGTACTTCGGCAGCATGCCCGCGTGGTGCACGCCGATACCGTGCCGGACGAGACGCGAGAGGGTCTTGCCGAAACCGGTGGAGAACCGGAAGTCGCCCAGCGCGGTGGCGATGGCCTCCTTCTCGGCCTTCGTGCACATGTTCACGCTGGTCAGGGCCTGGGCGCGCTCGAGGGCCGCGGCCTGGGTGAAGTGCACGACGTAGACGGGCGCCTGATGCGTGGTGACGAGCTCCTCGATCGCTTCCCCGATGGGCGCCTGCGAGTACGAGAAGGTCAGCGGGACCGGGCGTTCGGAGCCCGAGACCTCCACCGTCGGCCGTCCGGTGCGCCGGGTCAGATCCTTCTGCAGGAAGGTCACGTCGCCGAGCGTCGCGGACATGAGCAGGAACTGTGCGTGCGGCAACTCGATGAGCGGAACCTGCCACGCCCACCCGCGGTCGGGTTCCGAATAGAAGTGGAACTCGTCCATCACGACCTGGCCGATGTCGGAGTCCGGTCCCTCGCGCAAGGCGAGATTCGCGACGATCTCGGCGGTCGCGCAGATGATCGGTGCTCCGGCGTTGACCGACGCGTCGCCGGTCATCATGCCGACCTTGTCGGCGCCGAAAACGTCGCACAGGGCGAAGAACTTCTCGCTCACCAGCGCCTTGATCGGGGCGGTGTAGAAGGTGCGCTTCCCCGCAGCGAGCGCGAAGAAGTGCGCGCCGAGCGCCACCATCGACTTACCCGAACCGGTGGGCGTGGCGAGGACGACGTTGGAGCCGGCGACGAGCTCCATGAGCGCTTCCTCCTGCGCCGGATACAGCGAGATGCCCCGATCCGTCGTCCAGGTGGTGAACGCGTCGAACAGCGCGTCGTCGTCGACGGGGTCGGGTATCAGATCGGGAAGCAGCACTTCTCCAGGCTAGTCGGAAGGACCCGACCCACCGGAGCGGGTCGCGCGGCGCTGCAGGAGCGCAGTCGGTGGCCCTGGGTCGAGTTCAGGTCAGGTGGCGCTGCGCTCGTCCGAACCCATCGCGCCGAGCACCGCCATGCGGGTCTCCGGGCCACCGCTGATCTGCGACTCGCTCACGCCCGACACGAGGAGCCGGCGCCAGCGGTCGAGGTCGAACTCCAGGGGAGCGGTGGTCTCCAGGAAGTTCTCGACCACCCGCAGGAAGCGCAGCGGGTCGTCGCGGAACGGGAAGTGGCCGGAGCCCCGGAAGATCTCGAGACGTGAACCGGGCATGGCCGAATGCGCGAGATAGGCGTGGGCGATGGGGATGACGCTGTCGTGATCGCCCCAGATGAGCTGGACGGGAAGGTTCTCCGTCAGATAACAGCGGTCGAGCATGGTCACCACCTGACCACGCCAGTCGACCACCGCGCGCAGCGTGCGCAGATACGCTTCGTAGGCCGTGGGGTCGGGGAGGTTCCCCAGCACGCGCACCAGATCCGAGGTGTCGTGCAGCAGGGCACCGGGCCTCAGTGGCGATCCGTTGACCCGGTTCAGCATCGCGCCGGCAGCGCGCAGGACGGGCATCGCCCCGGGCAGTCGCAGGACCCGCAGCGCTTCGCTGACGATCGGCACCGAGATCAGCCGCAGGGCAAGATGGACGTCCTTGGTGACCCCGCCGGACGCGACGAGCACCAGACGCTCGACCATGTGCGGGAACTGGTAGGCGAACTGCATCGCCACCCCGCCGCCGAGCGAATGGCCGATCACCGTGACCGATTCGATCCCGAGGACCGACAGCAGGTCGCGCATACCGTTCGCGTAGGCGGCCACCGAGTAGTCGGCCCGCGGCTTGTCGGATCGACCGTGCCCGAGCAGGTCGGGGGCGATCACGGTGTACTTCTCCGCCAGGTGCGGGATCACGTCCTGCCAGGTCGACGAGTCGTCACCGATTCCGTGTACGAGCAGCAGTGCGGGACCGCTTCCGGCCAGGCGGAACGCGCGTCGGTAACCGTGGATCGTGCGGAACACGATGCGGGGTTCGTTGTCCGGAACCGGGCGGAGCGTCCGGGCGCGCGGTGGAACCATGAGCGTCTCCTGCGACGTCGGTGATCGCGTGGTGGTAGTCAGGCTGCCCGACCCGTGGCCGAGAACCGGACACGACTACCACTGTGGCATGTCGCCGAAGCGTACATGTCTGTATGTGACGTCGACAACGACGATTGTGATGATCATGAAACATCCGGCGAACCCGCCGTGGTGTCAACGCGAAGCGGAATCGTCCCCGTCGTCCGGGTCGAACTCGCCGAATCCGCCGTCGCCGGTTCTTCCGTCGTCCGGACCGGGGAGATCGCCGCCGGGACCGGCGCCGCGCCGGTCGTATTCGGCGAGGAACCGCTCGAACTCCGCCCCGATCTCCTCACCCGTCGGCAGACTCTCGTCGGTCGGCAGGGGAGAGGTCTGCTGTTCCTGGGCGGCGACGTAGCTGTCGTATTGCCGCTCGAGCGCGTGCACGACGCCGAGGACCTCGGCATTGTCCTCGATGTGCTCGTCGATCTGCTCCCGCACCCGCGCCGCGGCCTCACCGAGCGCCTGCAGAGACAGCTCGAGGCCGCCGACCTCTGCGACGTTCGTCAGCAGCGTCTCGGCGGCCGCCGGATAGTCGGTCTGGGCGAGATAGTGCGGCACGTGCACGGAGAAGCCTACGGACTCGTGCCCGTGCTGGCCCATGCGGTATTCGAGCAGCGACGACACTCCCGCGGGCACCTGGAGCTCGCCCGACCAACGGTGGTGCCCCGCGATGAGGTCCTTGTTCGTCGAGTGCGCGGTGACCGCCAACGGCCGGGTGTGCGGGATCGCCATGGGGATCGCGTTGAGTCCGATGGTCCGCCGCACCCCGAACTGCTCGGCGAGCAACCGCACCGCGGTGATGAAACGCTCCCACTTCAGATCCGGCTCAGCACCCGCGAGCAGTAGGAACGGGGTGCCGGCCTCATCGATGAGCGCGTACAGGTTCAGTTCGGGCTCGGCGTAGTCCGAGAAGTGGTCGGCCTTGAACGTCATGAGCGGCCGACGCGACCGGTAGTCGATCAGTTCGTCGACGGCGAACGACGCGACGAGTTCGGTCTCCAAGTTCTCGCGCAGGTGCGTGGTCGCCAGGCGCACCGCGTGTCCCGCGTCGGCGAACCCTTCGAGACCGTGCACGAGGACGGGCCCCTCACCGTCCGGGGAGGTGAGCTGCGGAGCCGGGAATTCCAGCTCGTACATGCGGGACTGCTCGTCCATCTGCGAACCACTCCGATCACACTCAGTCTCGGCATCTCCGCCGGGGTCACCCGACGTGGCATGGTGGTGTTCGAGTCTAATTGACGCCACGACGACCGATTCCGGGGCGCACACCCTGCCCGACGTCGACGACCGAGGGAGGTTCGGATGACCCGACGCGATACTCGTCCGAGGCGCCGCGCATCGGCCGGCCGGAGCGTGGTGGCGGCCGCGTGCCTGATGCTCGCATCCGCCTGCTCCCAGACCGTCTCCGGCGACCCCCGGCCCGAACCGGCAGCCCTGACAGGAACCGCGTCCGCGCCTGCGCCTGCGCCCGCGATCGTCCGGGCACCGGGCGAACTGGTGCTTCCCCCCGAACGGTTTCCCGAACCGTACGTCGCGGTGGTCCTCCCACCGGAGGCGGTGGCGCAGGCGGCGCCCGACCTGACCGGGATCCAGCCCGGCTCGAGGGTCGATCCGGGCGGATGTCTGCCGCCCGCGCAGGATTACGGCCCCGAGAGCACCGCCATGGTGGTCGGTACCGACAACGCCAGTCGCGCGACGATCAGCGTCGAGGTCACCCGGCCTGCTCCGGACCTCGCCGAGTACCGCACCTATCTGACGGAATGCTCGCAGGTGGACGCCACCGTGCGGGGCATCACCTCGACCGTCTCGACCGTCCTGGGCGACGATCCCGCTGCGCCCCTCGACGGAGCCGGGACGCTGGCCCTGACCCGCACGGTCGACTCCGGTCGGGGATCGGGCGGCATGACCCAGTCGATGGCCACGCGGATCGCGCAGATCGAGGACGTGCGTGTGACGGTCACGTACATGTCCTTCGATGCGGCGGCGCCCGACACCGACAATCTCGACCGCGTGTTCCGGGAGGCCGTCGACTTCGCCGCCCGTCCCTGACGGGGGCCGGGCGCGCACCCTAACAGCGCCTGCCGACGGGATCGCCCGTCCGGCATCCGATCGCGGTGCCGCTCGCGGAGTTGTCCACAGCCGGCCGGTTCATCCCCAGAAGACCCCGGAACGGCCTCCGGCGCCGCTTGTCGTTCGGACCGATGGGCCACGGTCGGCGCATGACAACTTCCACGCCTTCGTCGTCGCATCCGCTCCGTCTCACCGATGTCGGTGACGTCATCGCTGCCCTGCCCGCACTGATGGGCTTCCCGCCGACGCGCTCGATCGTCGTGATGTGCCTGACCCCGACCGGAGACGCCCCGACCCGCCCGAACGGCAGGGTGGCGAGCATCGGCGCGGTGATGCGACACGACCTCGTCCTGCCCCGGCCGGGGGAACCCGTCCCCGAGCTCATGCGCGCGGCGTTCCGGCGCTTCTGCGCCGTCTGTGCCCGCGAGGGCGCGGAATCGGTGGTGGCCGTTCTCGTCGACGACGATCTCGCCGACCGGCACGATCCGGTGATCGCCGACCTGTGCAGGCTCGTCGACGACTTCGCCGATCATCTCGACGCCGTCGGCATCGACCTGGCGGGGGTGTACGCGCTTCCGGAGATCACCGGCGGAGCGACCTGGTTCGTGCCCGGCCAGGACATCACCGGCAGGGTGGCCGATCCCGGGTCCTCGGTGGTCGCGGCGGCCCGGGTGTTCGAGGGCAGCCCGATCCGCGGCTCCCGCACCGAACTCGCCGCGCTGCTCGCGCCGTATCCGCCGGCGGTGCGGCAGGAGGTCGCGCGGTGCATCGACGAGGTCGTCGAGACCCGCGACCGCGAGTACGAACGCTGTGCCCGTGAGGGCGGCGGCGAACGCGCCGACCGTCTCGAACTCGAGACCGTGCTCGCGCACATCGAGACGTACGCCGCCGGAACGGATCCCAGCGCGTCCGACATCGCCGAGCTGGCCGTCCTGCTCGCCAACCGCACGGTGCGGGACGCCGCCATGGGACTCGCGACCGGACCGCTCGCGCGGCCGGCGGAGCGTCTGTGGACCGAGCTCGCTCGAGCTCTGCCCGATCCCGAGCGGGCCGATGCCGCCGCGCTCGTCGGCTTCGGTGCCTACGTGCGCGGCGACGGTCCGCTCGCCGGGGTTGCGCTCGCAGCGGCCCTCGAATCCGATCCCCGCCACCGGCTTTCGGATCTGCTCGACCAGGCCCTGCAGGCGGGACTGCGTCCCGAGTCGATCCGCGGCCTCGCGGAGACCGGACACGAGATCGCGGCGCGGCTGGGACTCGAACTGCCGCGCGGCGACGAACCGTCCTGAACCGGAGTGGTGCGCTCGATCAGCGTCGAGCGGCGTGCAGACGGTCGCCGAGGGACCGGGTGAACTCCCACGCATCGGAGACGATCTCGTCGAGATCGGTGTGCTGGGGGTTCCATCCGAGCTCGGAGATCGCGCGGCTGCTCGAGGCGATGAGCACGGCCGGATCACCGGCGCGGCGCGGCGCGTCGACCGCAGCGATCGGGAGGCCCGTGACCCGCTCGCACGCCGAGATGACCTCGCGGACGGTGAAACCCTCTCCGCTTCCGAGGTTGTAGATGCCGTGGCGGCCGGGCTCGGACTTCGTCAGTGCCAGTACGTGGGCGTCGGCGAGATCCTTGACGTGGATGTAGTCGCGCACCGCGGTGCCGTCCTTGGTCGGCCAGTCGGTGCCGAAGACCGAGATGTGATCGCGCACACCGAGAGCGACCTGCAGTACCAGCGGGATCAGATGCGTCTCGACGACCCGGTTCTCCCCGGCACCGCCGTAGGCGCCGGCGACGTTGAAGTACCGCAGGCTCGTCGCCGCGAGACCGTGGGCGTGCGCGTACGACGAGATCGCGTGATCGATGGCGAGCTTCGACGCACCGTACGGGTTGGTCGGCCGGGTGGGTGCGTCCTCGGTGATCGGCACGCTCTCGGGTTCGCCGTAGGTCGCGGCGGTGGAGGAGAACACCAACCGCGGGGTGCCCGAGCGGCGGATGGCCTCGAGCAGGGCGAGGGTGGTCACCACGTTGCCCTGCCAGTACTTCTCGGGGAACTCCACCGACTCGCCGACCAGCGACTGTGCACCGAAGTGGAGGACGCCGTCGAAACGGGATCCGGAGAGCAGTTCGTCGGCGACGGCCGCGATGTCGCCCTCGACGAACTCGGCACCGGTGGGCACCGCCCCGGCGTTGCCGGTGGACAGGTCGTCGACGACCACGACGTCGTGGCCCTGCTCGAGCAACACGGTCGTGCACACGCTGCCCACATAGCCGGCGCCGCCGGTCACCAGAAGTCTCACGCTGGACATCCCCTTTTCGCATGCCCGTACCGGACATGCGAAAAGGGGTCTGGGTCAGACCTGCTTCACCTGCACGGCGTGGGCCATCTCGTCGGAAAGCTCGAAGCTGTCGTGACCGGCCACGGTGATGGACACCGAGCCCGGTCGCGTCTCGACTGTAACCCGCGCGTCGGGGACCACACCGGCCTCACGCAGCCGCGCGATGACCTCGGGGTCGGACTGGACGTACTCCGCGAGCCGGCGCACCACGACCGCGGTCGGCTTGCCGTGCGGGATCTCCGTCAACCGCACCAGCTTCTCGTCGAGGACCGCCGTGCGGTCGAGACCGAGCTGGGCCAGTCCCGGGATCGGGTTGCCGTAGGGGGAGGTGGTCGGGTTGTTGAGCACCTCCACGAGGCGGCGCTCGACCTCCTCGCTCATCACGTGTTCCCAGCGGCACGCCTCGGCGTGCACGTTCTCCCAGTCGAGACCGATCACGTCCACGAGAAGCCGTTCCGCGAGCCGGTGCTTGCGCATGACCGAGACCGCGAGGTCGCGGCCCTTCTCGGTGAGCTGCAGGTGGCGGTCGCCGGCGACCCGGAGCAGGCCGTCGCGTTCCATACGGGCCACGGTCTGGCTGACCGTCGGTCCGCTCTGTTCGAGGCGCTCGGCGATACGCGCGCGCAGCGGCACCACGCCTTCCTCTTCCAAGTCGTAGATGGTCCGGAGATACATCTCCGTTGTATCGACCAGGTCCTTCACTCTCACACCCCTTCGTCTGGGCCGATTCTAACCGTGCGAACAGGACGGTGGGGGCGCCCTCCGAGGCTCGCATGTCCGTGGGTGGACCAGTAGCGTCTGTGTCCATGACCACGAGCTCCACCGCGGCGGGCGGTACGACACAGCTGAGCGGCGATCGGATAGTGGTGTGGAGCCCCGACTACCTCGATTACCGGTGGGGTCCGACACATCCGATGAATCCCACGCGCCTCGATCTCACCATGGCGCTGTCCCGCAGTCTCGGTCTCCTCGAAGGTGTCGAGACGGTCCGCCCGTCCCCTGCGGACGACACCGATCTGCTGCGCATCCATACCGCCTCCTACGTCGACGCGGTCAAGCGCGCGGGCTCCGCCCCCGAGGGAGCGGCGCCTCCGGCCGACGCGCCCCACGGTCTCGGCACCGAGGACAACCCGATCTTCCCCCGCATGCACGAGGCCAGCGCGACGCTCGCCGGGGGGACCCTCGCAGCCGCACGCGAGATCGCGAGCGGCCGGGCCCGCCGCGCGGTGAGCATCGGGGGCGGGATGCATCACGCGATGGCCGACTGGGCTGCCGGATTCTGCGTCTACAACGACGCCGCCATCGCGATCTCGTGGCTGCTCGACCACGGCTACGACCGCATCGCCTACATCGATGTCGACGCCCACCACGGCGACGGTGTGCAGCACGCCTTCCTCGGCGATCCCCGCGTCCTGACCATCTCCCTGCACCAGCATCCCGCGACGTTGTGGCCCAACACCGGCTGGTCCAGCGAGGTCGGTTCGGGTCCGGCCGAGGGCACCGCGATCAATCTGCCGGTGCTGCCGGGCACCGTGGACGCGTTGTGGTTGCGCGCCTTCCACGCCGTCGTACCGGGCGCGGTCGCGGCGTTCCGCCCCCAGATCCTCATCAGCCAATGCGGTGCCGACAGCCACCGCGAGGACCCCCTGGCCGACCTCTCCCTGACCGTCGACGGCCAGCGCGCGTCGTATCTCGCGATGCGCGATCTCGCCGACCGCTACTGCGAGGGCCGCTGGCTCGCCGTGGGCGGCGGCGGTTACGGCCTCGTGCGGGTGGTGCCCCGGGCGTGGACCCACCTGATCGCCGCGGCGTTGGACCGCGAGATCGACCTGAGCACCCCCGTCCCGGCGGACTGGAGCGAGCGCGTCGGCGCTCTCGCTCCGAGCGTCGAACTGCCCACCGTCATGGGGGAGGGCTCCGACGTCTCGTACCTGCCGTGGGACGGACCCGGCGGCACACCGGAGACGGGCATTGCGTCCCTGGACCGTGCACTGACCCGCATCGATTCGGCGATCATCGCCACGAGGCGGGCGGCCTTCCCGATGCTCGGCCTGGACCCGGAGGATCCCCGTGACTGACCGGCAGAATCCTTCGGCGGCACCGGACTCCGCGTCTGCGGCGGGGGCGACTCCCGCGCAGGGCGCCGGGCCGACCGGGGAGACCGACCCTGCGCGCGAGGCGGCGCTGGCGCGCGCCCGCAACTATCCGCGGCACTGGGTCGCCGACGTGCTGGCCTCGGACGGCGGTGTCGTGCACCTGCGGCCCATCGTCCCGGAGGACGCCGACGGGATCGTCGCCTTCCACAGCAAGCTGTCCGAACGCACCCGCTATCTGCGGTACTTCGGTCCGTACCCGACGATCTCGAAGAAGGACCTGTTCAACTTCACGGTCGTCGACCACAGGTCCCGGGTGGCGTTCGTCGCGGTGCTCGGCGACGAGATCATCGCCGTCGGGCGGTACGAGGGACTCTCGCACGAGGGCGACGGTCTCTCCGCCGAGGTGGCCTTCACCGTCGCCGACGCCCACCAGGGCCGCGGTCTCGGTCCGATCCTGCTCGAACATCTCGCCGGCGCGGCCGCCGAGAACGGACTGCACACCTTCGTCGCCGAGGTCCTCGCCGAGAACCGGCACATGATCACGGTCTTCCGGGAGGCCGGTTACCAGGTCAGCCGTAGTTTCGAAGGGGGAGTCGTCCGGCTCGAGTTCGCGATCGACCCCACCGAGGCCCTGGTCTCGGTCCGCAACGCCCGCGAACGCGCCGCCGAGGCGCGCAGCGTGCGCAACATCCTCGGTCCCGGCAGCGTCGCCGTCATTGGTGCGTCCACCGACAGCCGCAAGGTGGGCAACGCCGTGCTGGTGAACATGCTGCGCAGCGGATTCACCGGGCCCGTCTACCCGGTCAACGCCGAACACCGGTCCGTCCGGGGTGTCCGCGCCTACCCGACCGTCCGCGACATCCCCGACGAGATCGACCTCGCCGTCGCCGCCGTGCCCGCCGAATCGATCGACTCGGTGCTCGACGACTGCCTCGCCAAGGGCGTCAAGGCGCTGCTCGTCGTCTCGTCCGGTTTCGGCGAGACCGGACCGGAGGGCCGCGACGCCGAGCGGCGGCTCACACTGGCCGCTCGGTCGCACGGTATGCGGCTCATCGGGCCGAACGCTCTCGGTGTCGCCAACAACGATCCCGCCATCCGGCTCAACGCGACCCTCGCACCCGTGCTCCCGGCCGCCGGCAACGTCGGCTTCTTCTGCCAGTCCGGTGCCCTCGGCATCGCGATCCTCGACGAGGCCGCCAAGACGGGGGTCGGGCTGTCGTCCTTCGTCTCGGCCGGTAACCGCGCCGACCTGTCCGGCAACGACCTGCTGCAGTACTGGGACACCGATCCCGCCACCGAAGTGGTGCTGCTGTACCTGGAGAGCTTCGGCAACCCACGCAAGTTCTCGCGCATCGCGCGGCGGGTGGCGCGCAGCAAACCGATCGTCGCCGTCAAGAGCGGCCGCCACGCGGTGCCGCCGGCGCTCGCCGCCCGGACGGGGGAGATGGACGACACCATCGTGCGATACCTGTTCGAGCAGGCCGGTGTCGTCCAGGTCGAGTCGATCGGCCAGCTCTTCGACTCGGCGCTGCTGTTCGGTTACCAGCCGCTGCCCGCCGGTCCCCGCGTCGCCGTGGTCGGCAACTCCACCGCGCTGGGCCTGCTCGCCGTCGACGCCGCCCGGGGCCAGGGCCTGCAGGCACCGGACGCGGTGGATCTCGGCGCGCAGGCGTCGCCGGAGGAGTTCGCCGAGGCCGTCGCGAAGGCGCTCGACTCACCCGACGTCGACTCGGTGATCGCGGTCTTCGTCCCGCCGGTCGCCGTCGACGTCCAGCCCTACGCCCAGGCCCTGCGCGACGCCGTCGCAGGGTCGGAGAAGCCCGTGGTCACGACCTTTCTGGCGACCGAGGGTATTCCCGACGTGCTGGCCGTACGCGGGCCGGACGGCAACCCGACGCGCGGATCCGTGCCGTCCTATCCCGGTCCGGAACGGGCCGCGCTCGCCCTGGGACGGGCCTGGCGGTACGCGAAGTGGCGCAGTCGTCCGCCCTCGCAGGTCGTGCGGCCGGCGGGCATCGACCCCGAACGCGCCCGCGGGCTCGTGGACGGCTGGCTCGAAACGACACCCGAGGGCCGCTACCTGTCGGACACCGAGGCGGCGCTGCTGCTGTCCTGCTACGGGGTCGAGGTCGCGGACTTCCGCGCCGTCACCACCGAGGAGGAGGCGGTCGCTGCGGCGGAGGAGATCGGTTTCCCCGTGGCGGTCAAGGCCACCGGTGCCCAGTGGCGGCACCGGCCCGACCTGAGCGGTGTCCGGCTCGATCTCGTCGACGCGGATTCGGTGCGGATCGCCTATCGCGACCTGGCCGCGGTGTCGGGGGAGCCGTTGATGCACGTGCAGCGGATGGCCCACAAGGGCATCGGGTGCGCGATCCGTGTGCAGGACGACCCGTCGTTCGGTTCGCTCATCTCGTTCGGTCTCGCCGGTGTGATCTCCGATCTGCTCGGTGATCGGGCCTACCGGGTCCTGCCGCTCACGGAGGACGAGGCGGTCGAGCTGATCGACGCTCCGAAGGCGGCGCCGTTGCTGTCGGGCTACCGCAACGCCGCGCCGGTGAACAAGCCGGCACTCGTCGATTTCGTCCAGCGGATCTCGGCGCTCGCCGACGACCTTCCCGAGGTGCGCGAGCTGGTGTGCGAGCCGGTGCTGGCCTCGGTGGTGGGAGCCGAACTCACCGACGCCCATGTGCGGATCGGGCCCGAACCGCACCCTCTCGACCTCGGCCCGCGCCGTCTGCGCTGACGGCGGCCTGGTGGACGTCTCACCGAACAGGCCCCGGACAGCAACGATCCCCGAGAACCCAGCCCGGTTCTCGGGGATCGGATACCGCTGACGCGCCCGGTCAGCTGGCGTAGGCGCGAAGGCGCTCGGCGCGGTCGCCTTCGCGGAGCTTGGCCATCACTTCGCGTTCGATCTGGCGGACACGCTCACGGGAGAGCCCGAAGAGCTTGCCGATCTGATCGAGGGTGCGGGGCTGGCCGTCGTCGAGTCCGTAGCGCAGCCGGATGACCTGCTGTTCGCGCTCGTCGAGCGTCGCGAGGACGCTCCGGACGTCGCTGTGCAGGAGGCCGGCGATGACCGCGGTCTCGGCGGACGTCGCCTCGGCGTCCTCGATGAAGTCGCCCAGCGGGGCCTCCTCGTCGTTGCCGACGGGCATGTCGAGGCTCACCGGGTCGCGGCTGTGATCGAGCAGGTCGGCGATCTTCTCGACGGGGATACCCGACTCGTTGGCGAGTTCCTCGTCGGTCGCCTCGCGGCCGAGCTGCTGGTGCAGCTCACGCTTGATGCGGGCGAGCTTGTTGACCTGTTCGACGAGGTGGACGGGGAGCCGGATGGTGCGGCTCTGGTCGGCCATGCCGCGGGTGATGGCCTGACGGATCCACCACGTCGCGTAGGTCGAGAACTTGAAGCCCTTCGCGTAGTCGAACTTCTCCATCGCACGGATCAGGCCGAGGTTGCCCTCCTGGATGAGGTCCAGCAGGGGCATACCGCGTCCGGTGTAACGCTTCGCCAGCGAGACGACGAGGCGCAGGTTGGCCTCGAGCAGGTGGCTGCGAGCGGCCTGTCCTTCGCGGACGATGATCGCGAGATCGCGCTTCTTCGCGGCCGACAGACGCTTCTTCGTCTCGAGCAGGTGCTTGGCATACAGGCCGGCCTCGATCCGCTTGGCCAGTTCCACCTCGTCGGCTGCGGTGAGCAGAGCAGTCCGTCCGATACCGTTCAGGTAGACGCGAACGAGATCGGCTGCGGGGCTCTGACCGTCGAGGTCGGAATCGAAGCGAGCGGTGGTTTCGGGGCGTGCCATGACGTGCCTCCTCATCGGTGGTGTCTCACAGGGTTCAACGACCGGCGAAGCGGTGGAGTTCCCGTCGGTCTCCGAGTACCACCGCGCTGACCTGCACTAACCCGATGAGCTCCTGAGAAGTTGCTGAGAGAACCGAATCGTGGAACCTCAGGAACGCCCCGAAGGGGGTCAGGCGGGCTCGATCAGCCCGTGCCGCACCAACCCGTGCACGAGGCCCACCGCCTGCGCGAGGAGGTCGTCCTCGTCCTCGCCGTGCGCGGCCGCGAGCAGCGACACGAGATCCCCGAGCGGCAGGCCGTCGGCGCGCATGCCGCCGAGCAGGGCGGCCGCGAGGTCGTCCACCTCGTGCTGCCAGGCCGGACCGCCACCGCGATGCACCCGCGCGACCACCTGGTCCCACCCGTCCTCACCGGGCAGGTGCACCCGCTCGAGGGCCGTGTCGGGCCGCACCGCGAAGCGGGCGTCGAGCACTTCGTGCGTACGCAACCAGTCGAGGCGCCGGAAGTAGTCGATCGCCTCGTCGCCCAGCGCGTCGGTGAACGCGTGCCGCAGGTCCTCGGCCATCACATCGGACGGCAGGTCGGTGCGGCGCAGGTAGACGAACCCGAACCCGACGCCCTCGACGCCGTGCTCCTCGAAGTGGTCGAGCCACTGCTCGGCGCGCACCGCGACCTCCGGCTCGCGTTGATCGGCGTCACCGTCGCGCAGCCACGTCCCGACGTAGAGGGCGGGATCGGCGACATCGCGCTGCACGATCCAGGCGTCGACGCCGTGTGACGGCAACCACGATGCGACGCGGGCCCGCCAGTCCTCACCCTCGACGTGCACCCAGGACGCGAGCATCGCGGCGGTGCCGCCGGGATTCAGGTGTTCGGCGGCCTGCGAGATCATGAGGCGGCTGGCGCCGTCGAGGTCGAGACCGGAGTCGCGGTAGCTGTGCTCGACGCGTCCGGCGCTCACCACGAACGGCGGATTCGCGACGATGCGGTCGAAGGTCCGGCCGGCGACCGGCTCGAACCACGACCCCTCGAGAAGATCGATGTCGATCTCGTTCAACGCGGCGCTCGCGGCGGCCAGGGCCAGGCAGCGGGGATTGATGTCGGTCGCGGTGACCTCGTCCGCGTGGTCCGCGGCGCGGATGGCCTGCACTCCGCAACCGGTGCCGAGGTCAAGCACCGAACCGACCCGATCGGTCGGGGTGGCCTGCAGCAGCGACAGGGAGGCCTGACCGACGCCGAGGACGTGATCGGGGCGGGTCGGGACGGGCCGGATCGAGCCGTCGAGATCGGACAGCACCCAGCGGCTGCCGGTCCCGGCGTCGAGGGGCCGCAGGTCGAGAGTGGCCCGCACGCCGTCGCCGTCGCGTTCGACGAGTCCCGCCTGCACTGCCTGCTCCGTCGTCACCGGAGCGAGAGCCTGCGCGACCTCGTCCTCGGGGCAGGTGTCCTGGAGGAGGAACAGCCGCACGAGCACGCCGAGATCGCCCGCACCGCGCGCGATGCGCCGGGCAGGGACGGGTTCGCTGCGCCCGAGGGCGGCGTGCGCCTCGGGGCCGAGCAGTTCCCGGACGGTGTCGAGGTCGTAGCGGCACCGGATCAGTGCGGTGCGCAGAGCCGGGCAGAGAGACAGAAGAAGGTCGCGGTCCACCACGACATTCTCGCAAGCGTCCCGTCCGGGGTCCGTCTCAGCCGTCGATCACATGGTGGCGGGACGACTCGATCGCCGGGGCATCGTCGAAGCGGCCGTCCCAGCGGCTCGGTTCGTCCTTGCGGCGCGGCGGCCGGTCGTTGGCGATGAGGACGGCGATCCACGGCAGCGGGATCGACACCCCGATGATCGCCATCGAGATCCAGGGATTGGCCCATATGCCGTACGCGATCGCCGCCAGCAGCAGGGCGGGGATGCGGACCGACATGATGGTGAGGTACTTGCGAACCCGTGCTCGGTGCTGATCCTCGAGCGACGTCTCCGCCGCGGTGATCAGAACCGGGTTGTCGGGCGATCCGTTCTCGGGGGATCCGCCGAAACCGTGAGTTCTCGCCATGTCTTCCACCTTCCCACGCCGGGCCGTCGCACGCACATACGCATCCGGCCCTTCCGTGCGGCATCATGGACACGTGAGCACGGATATCAAGGAACGGCCGGATACCACCACCGACGAAACGACCGACGACGACACCCCGAAGTTCTTCCACTACGTGAAGAAGAACAAGATCGCCGAGAGTGCGGTCATGGGTACCCATGTGGTCGCGCTGTGCGGTGAGGTCTTTCCGGTGACCCGGTCGCCGAAGCCCGGCTCGCCGGTGTGCCCCGAATGCAAGAAAGTCTACGACGGCTTGCGCAAGGGCGACTGAGACACCTGGTGGAACACCCCGTCGTCCGCCGCGGCGTCGGGTGATTGTTGCGGAAGCGTCTCCACCGGCGGAAGTTCGGTCTCGGCCGGGGGAACTTCGGATCCCCCGGCCTTGTCGTCGTGCCGGGCCTTCTCGTCGCACGAGGCAGTGGCGTCGTGCTCGTCGCACGAGGCAGTGTCGTCGTGCAGAGACGTGTCGTTGTGGGTCGCCGTATCCGACTCGGTCGGCTTCCCGTCGATCGGCCACGACTCGGGTTGGCGATCCCCGGGCCGGATCAGGTCGGACAGCCGAATCGTCGTGGAGCCCGTCAACCGGCGAGTGAGGTTCGTCACCGGCCCGCTGTCGGGCGACGGATCTCGTGCCGACTGCTCGGCGAGCCAGATCCGCCACTGCTCCAGGCGTGTGGCGCGTGCCGGCCAGAACTCCTGCACCGTGGCGTTGAACTCGGCTCCGAGGACCACGGCGAAACCCAGGAAGAACGTGAACAGCAGGAACGCGATCGGGGCGGCGAGCGCGCCGTAGGTGTAGCCCGTTGCCGCGACCCACGTCAGGTACCACCGCAGGATCACGCTCGACGCGAGGAAGAACACCCCGGCCAGGACCGCGCCGCCGAGCAGTCGGTGCCACGGCAGCGACCTGGGCAGCGCCACCTTGTACAGGGTCGTCAGACCGATCAGCAGGAGCAGGCCCACCGCGGGGAAGTAGAAGGTGTCGATGATCCGTGAGCCGACGTCGAACCAGGCGTCGGGCAGCAACCGGCCGATCAGTGTGGGCCCGAGCGCGACGAGCGGCATCGTGAACACCGCCAGGATCAGGAAGACCACGTAGAGGAGCAGGCCGAAGATCCGCTGCCACACCGGGTGGCGATGGTCCTGCTGGTGGTGCGCTTCGACGATCGAATCCACGAATGTCGAGATCGCCGACGATCCTGCCCACAGCGACAACACGAAGCCCAACGACATCACGTCGGCGCGGCCCCGCCGGAGGACGTCCTCGACGGTGGGTTCGATGATCTGGTCGACCACGCTGTCGCTGAAGACCGAGCGGAGGAAGGTGACGGTCTTCGACGTGATGATCTCCACCGTGTCGGGACCGAACCAGCCTCCGACGTAACCGAGGCTGCCGAGCAGACCGAGCACCAAGGGCGGCAGCGAGAGGGTCTGCCAGAAGGCCGCCGTCGCCGCCTTGCTGAAGATCGAGTGGTCCCAGGCCGACGACAGGGTGTGCGTGACGACCTCCCGGCCCTTCCCGACCGCGCGGCGAACGCGGCCGGAGGATGCCTGTGCGGGGGATCGTGGTGTGTCGTTCATCTACTTCCAGAATTCCTGAAGACACGCTCGCGTGCGCGCACAGGCAGGTGAGGGCCTCTCGAATTCTGCCACGCAGTCCTCGGAGAACCCGCCGACGCCGCGGCTTCGGCAGGTTCGCGGGCTCCGAGACGATAGGCTGCATGACGGTCGGCGCCCGGACGAGTGCGGTGGCACCGACCCGAGCGAAGCGGACAAGGAGCACGAGAAACCGGTGAGCACCGAAACCGTCGGACAAGCTACGACCTCCGCCCCTGTGGCCCAGCTGCGTGCCTGGCAGCGCCGCGCCCTCACCAAGTACCTCGCGACGAAGCCGCGTGACTTCCTCGCCGTCGCGACCCCCGGCGCCGGTAAGACGACCTTCGCCCTCCGGGTGGCGTCGGAGCTGTTGCGCGACCGGACGGTCGACCAGATCACGGTCGTCGCCCCCACCGAGCACCTCAAGCACCAGTGGGCGGGTGCTGCGGCCCGCATCGGTATCGCGCTCGACTCGAACTTCACGAACTCCACCGGACAGACGTCGAGCGACTACCAGGGCGTCGTGGTCACCTACGCGCAGGTTGCCTCGCATCCGTTCAAGCACCGCGTGCGTACGGAGGGGCGCCGCACCCTGGTGATCCTCGACGAGATCCACCACGGTGGCGACGCGAAGAGCTGGGGTGAGGGCATCCTCGAGGCGTTCGGGGACGCGACCCGCCGTCTGGCGCTGACCGGTACACCCTTCCGCAGCGACGACAGTGCGATCCCGTTCGTGAGCTACGAGCCGAACGAGGACGGTCTGCTGCAGTCCAAGGCCGATCACGCCTACGGCTATGCCGACGCGCTCGCCGACGGCGTCGTGCGCCCCGTCGTGTTCCTCGCGTACTCGGGCGAGGCGCGCTGGCGCACGAGTGCGGGGGAGGAGTTCACCGCGCGGCTGGGGGAGCCTCTCAGCGCCGAGCAGACGGCCCGGGCGTGGCGGACGGCCCTCGATCCCCAGGGCGACTGGATTCCCGCGGTGCTGGGGGCGGCGAACACCCGTCTGCAGCAGCTGCGTGCCGGCGGCATGCCGGACGCCGGTGGCCTCGTCATCGCCACCGACCAGACCACCGCGCGGGCGTACGCGAAGATCCTCGAGTCGATCACCGGCGAGATACCGACCGTCGTGCTCTCGGACGATCCCACCGCCTCCGAGCGCATCTCGCAGTTCAGCGAGGGCAACCAGAGGTGGATGGTCGCCGTGCGCATGGTGTCCGAGGGCGTCGACGTCCCGCGACTCGCGGTGGGTGTGTACGCGACCAGCGCCTCGACCCCGTTGTTCTTCGCACAGGCGATCGGCCGCTTCGTGCGGTCGCGGCGCAAGGGGGAGACCGCCAGTGTCTTCCTGCCGTCCGTGCCGGTGCTGCTCGAGCTCGCCAGCCAGCTCGAGGCCCAGCGCGACCACATCCTCGGCAAGCCGCACCGGGTCAAGGAGGGCTTCGACGACGAGCTGCTCGCCGACGCGAACCGGCGCAAGGACGAACCCGGCGAGGACGAGAAGGCCTACCACTCGCTCGGAGCGGACGCCGAACTCGATCAGGTCATCTACGACGGATCCTCGTTCGGCACCGCGACATTCGCCGGTTCCGACGAGGAGGCCGACTATCTGGGACTCCCGGGTCTGCTGGACGCGGAACAGATGCGGGCACTGCTGCGTCAGCGTCAGGAACAGCAGCTGAACAAGCCGAAGGCCGCACCGGCACCCACTCCGCCGCCCCAGGTGACCGAGCGGGTCGAAACTGCCGACACCCTCGCCCAGCTCCGCCGCGAACTCAATTCGCTCGTCGCGGTCGTGCACCACCGGACCAGGAAGCCGCACGGGGTGATCCACGGCGAACTGCGTCGCCAGTGCGGTGGTCCGCCGACGGCGATGGCGACCGCCGAGCAACTGCGCGACCGGATCGCGATCCTGCGCAGCTGGTGACGACGAGAACGGGCGACCACCTCGAGGTGGTCGCCCGTTCGGTCGGGTCTCGGAACCGTGGTTCCGGACGGCGGATCACACGGTGGCGTCGGACTCGCTCACGATCGTCGCTCCGAGTTCACGGAGGCGGTCGGTGTGCTCGTTCGCGTGGTGCCCGCAGAACAACAGTTCTCCGCCGGTCGGAAGGACGGCGCGGACACGAGCGGCGGCATTGCACCGATCGCAGCGATCTGCAGCGGTCAACTTCGGGCTGGTCAACGTACCGGGCATGACTCCTCCAAACTGGCCACCGCTCATATCGGGTGCCGGGGTCTGGTCCGCCGCACCGGCCGGCGCGGTGGATCTACTCTGACAGACGATTCGTATTCACGTGTTGTTCCCCTGGATGCCCAATGGTGGCGTGTTTCACGCATCGAACAGCGAAAACGCTGCGACATGGCCGTTTTCCGCACAGTGTGTTCGCTCACAGCGCAGAGCTCCAGGGGGCCGGGAACGCCCCGGAGAGGCCGTCCGACGCACAATGACGCCATGACCGAGACCCTGCTGCACATCATCTCCCGCGACGAGTGGGACCACTTCCGACCCCTCGGGGCGGTCGCACCGGAGTCCCTCGGGACCCAGGGTTTCGTCCACCTCTCCACGCCGCACCAGGTGCACCTGCCCGCCGACCGCTTGTACTCAGGCCGTACGGATCTGCTCTTGTTGCATGTCGATCCGACGCGTCTCGTCGACCCGCTCCGTTTCGAACCCGGCGTGCCGGGGGACCCGGAGTCCATGCGCTTCCCCCACCTCTACGGGCCGCTGCCCGTCGATGCCGTGGTGGAGGTGATGCCCTACCTGCCGGGACCGGACGGCCGGTTCGCACCCCTCGACCGGGAGCAGGCGGACGTCGTCGGTCCGGAGGACTAGTCTTTCGGCCATGATCGTCGACGTGACGCCGCTACCCGGGATCGGTGTACGCAAGGACTTCGAACTCGCCTCCGGACGCCGCATCGGGGTGATCACCCATCGGGACGGTCACAGCGACCTCATCATCTCGAAGGCGGGCGACCCCGACGCGTGTGCCGCCTCCCTGCCTCTCACCGTCGAGGAGGCAGCGACGCTCAGCAATCTCCTCGGTGCCCCACAGCTCGTCGCCCAATTGCGTGAGGACCACCGCGACCTGCCCGGAATCCTCACTCGCCAGCTCCACATCCACGAGGATTCGCGGTTCGACGGAGCGGTACTGGGCGACACGGCGCTGCGCACGCGCACCGGCGTGTCGGTCGTGGCCGTGATGCGTGCCGGTCAGGTCATGCCGTCCCCGACACCCGACTTCGTCCTCACGGGTGGGGACATCCTGGTGGCGGTCGGCACAGCGGACGGTCTCGACGCTGCCGCCAGGATCCTGCGCAACGGCTGATCCCGCGGAATGAACACCACGACACTCGCACTCATCGAACTGGGTGCGGTGTTCTTCGGACTCGGCGTCCTCGGCCGGCTCGCGGCGCGGATCGGCATGTCGCCGATCCCATTCTATCTGATCGGCGGCCTGTGCTTCGGCAACGGTGGCTTCATCCAACTCGGCGACATCGGGGCGTTCAGTCACCTCGCCAGCGAGATCGGCGTGGTCCTGCTGCTGTTGCTGCTCGGGCTCGAGTACACCGCGAACGAGTTGATCAGCGGCCTGAGACGCTCCCGGATGGGAGGCCTGCTCGACCTTGCTCTGAATGCGGTGCCGGGAGCCGCCGTCGCGTTGATCCTGGGTCTCGGTCCCATCGGTGCCTTCGTGCTCGCGGGCGTGACCTACATCTCGTCGTCCGGGATCGTGGCGAAGGTTCTCGCCGATCTGGGACGCCTCGGCAATCGTGAGACACCGGTCGTCCTGTCGATTCTCGTCTTCGAGGATCTCGCGATGGCCGTCTACCTCCCGATCCTCACCGCGATCCTGGCGGGCGTGAGCCTGCTCGGCGGCCTCGAAGCCGTCGCGATCTCGCTCGGTCTCGTCACCGTGGTGCTGGTCCTGGTGGTGCGGTACGGACGCTACGTCTCGGTCGTGCTCGACAGCCCCGACCGGGAAACGCTGTTGCTCAAGCTGCTCGGCGCAGCGCTGCTGGTGGCGGGGATCGCGTCGGCCCTGCAGGTGTCGGCGGCCGTGGGAGCCTTCCTGCTGGGCATCGCCATCTCCGGTTCGACGGCACACAACGCGGTCCGGGTCCTCGAACCGCTCCGCGACCTGTTCGCCGCCATCTTCTTCGTCTTCTTCGGACTGAACACCGATCCGACGGCTATACCGCCGGTGCTCGGCTGGGCGGTCCTGCTGGCCGTGCTGACCGCGCTGACGAAGCTCGTCACCGGATGGATCGCGGCGGCCCATCACGGTATCGCCGTGATGGGCCGGGCGCGCGCCGGCGCCGCACTCATCGCCCGGGGAGAGTTCTCCATCGTGATCGCCGGACTGGCCGTCGCCTCCGGCCACGTCGACAGCCGCCTCGCGGCTCTCGCCTCGGCATACGTGATGATCACCGCGGTGCTCGGTCCGGTGGCCGCGCGTGTCGTCGAACCGGTCATGCGGTTCGCATCCGCACGGCTCCCCGGACGCGAGGGGCGCCAGCGCCTTCCCGGAGACGAGCCGGAACTCCTCTAGCGGGCCTGTGGCCCGGAACGCAGAACGAGGGCCACCCCATCGGATGGCCCTCGTTCCGTATGACTGTTCCGCGTGACGGAGGTCAGTCGAGGTAGTCGCGCAGCACCTGCGACCGCGACGGGTGGCGCAGCTTCGACATGGTCTTCGACTCGATCTGGCGGATGCGCTCGCGCGTCACGCCGTAGACCTGACCGATCTCGTCGAGGGTGCGCGGCTGGCCGTCGGTGAGGCCGAAGCGCAGACGCACGACGCCCGCTTCGCGCTCGGACAGGGTCTCGAGCACCGACTGCAGCTGATCCTGCAGCAGGGTGAAGGAGACGGCGTCGACGGCCACGACGGCCTCGGAGTCCTCGATGAAGTCGCCGAGCTGGCTGTCGCCCTCGTCGCCGATGGTCTGGTCGAGGGAGATGGGCTCACGCGCGTACTGCTGGATCTCCAGCACCTTCTCCGGCGTGATGTCCATTTCCTTGGCGAGCTCCTCGGGTGTGGGCTCGCGGCCCAGATCCTGGAGCAGCTCGCGCTGGATACGACCGAGCTTGTTGATGACCTCGACCATGTGCACCGGGATACGGATGGTGCGGGCCTGGTCGGCCATGGCGCGGGTGATGGCCTGACGGATCCACCAGGTGGCGTAGGTGGAGAACTTGTAACCCTTGGTGTAGTCGAACTTCTCGACCGCGCGGATCAGACCGAGGTTGCCTTCCTGGATGAGGTCCAGGAACGCCATACCGCGGCCGGTGTAGCGCTTGGCGAGCGAGACGACGAGGCGGAGGTTCGCCTCGAGCAGGTGGTTCTTGGCTCGGTTGCCGTCGCGGCAGATCCAATTCAGATCGCGGCGCTGGGCGACGGGGAGCTTCTCGCCCTTCTCCGCCAGCTGCTGCAGCATGTGGGTCGCGTACAGACCGGCCTCGATGCGCTTGGCGAGCTCGACCTCCTCCTCGGCGTTGAGGAGGGCGACCTTGCCGATCTGCTTGAGGTAGGCGCGCACGGAGTCGGCCGATGCGGTGAGCTCGGCGTCCTTACGTGCCTGACGCAGCGCCTCGGACTCCTCCTCGTCCCAGACGAAGTCGCCCGAGGCCTTGTCCTTCTCGCTGGGCTCGTCGTCGTCGACCACGACATCCTCGGCGCCGGCGAGATCACCCTCCGAGACCTCGAGGTCTGCGAGGTCCGCTTCCTCGGTGGCGTCGAAGTCCTCGTCGCCCGAACCTGCAGCCTTCGTGGCTTTCTTTGCTGCCTTCTTCGCGGTGGTCTTCTTGGCTGCCTTTTTCGCAGGAGCCTTCTTGGCGGCTGCCTTCTTCGCGGGGGCCTTCTTCGCAGCGGTCTTCTTCGCCGGCGGCTTGGCACCGGGAGCGGTGCCCTCCGCGGAGTCCGCAGCGCCTGCGACGCTCGAAGCGTCCGCAACGGGTGCCGATTCGTTGGCGGAATCAGCGGTGTGGATGTCGGTGGCTGCCACGTACGCCCTTTCGTGACGAGGTAGTGCGGCGTCGCGCCAGAGTGATTCCGGCGGAGAGGTCTGTCGGGATGGGGGCCGGTTCCGGCCTGCTGGGGACCATTGTAACGATCCCTCGGGCAGCCGATGCGCCGGACTCAGGGAGTGACACCTGTTTTCGCAGCATATGCAGCCCCTACGATTCCCGCCGCGTTGCGCAGTTCGGCGGGGACCACCGGGGTGCGGTTGGTCAGGAGTGGGACCCACTTCTCGTGCTTGCGGCTGATACCGCCGCCCACGATGAACAGGTCGGGCCAGAGCAGGGCCTCGAAGCGGGTGAGGACGCGGGAGACCTCCTTCGCCCACTGCTTGTACGACAGGTCGTTGCGTTCCTTGACCGACGAAGCGGCGCGGTGCTCGGCCTCCTTGCCGTCGACCTCCATGTGCCCGAACTCGGTGTTGGGCAGCAGTACACCGTTGTGCAGCACGGCCGAACCGATCCCGGTGCCGAAGGTCAGCAGGATCACCACGCCGTCGGTGTCCTTGGCGGCACCGAAGCGGTCCTCGGCGATCCCCGCGGCATCCGCGTCGTTGAGCACCGAGACGTCCCGGTCGCCGAGCACCCGCGAGAAGAGGGATCCGGCGTCGGTGCCGATCCACGACTTGTCGATGTTGGCGGCGGTGCGGGCGACGCCTCCGGTGACCACGCTCGGCAGTGTCACGCCGACGGGGCCCGTCCAGCCGGCCTGCTCGACGATCTGCGCCACCGTCTTCGCCACGGCCTCCGGAGTGGACGGTTGCGGAGTGAGGATCTTGATCCGGTCGCCGACCAGACGGCCCGTGTCGAGATCCACCACGGCACCCTTGACGCCACTGCCCCCGATGTCGACTCCGAACCCGTGGTTGACGGCAGTCGATCGGTCCGTGGGGACGTCCTGTGCCATTGCGTACTTCCTCTCGCTGTGTGGGGCCGGCTGCTCCGCTCGTGTGGAAACGATAATGCCCGGTGCCGCCGGGTGCGGGGCCGGTGGCGAAACCGTCGGCACTGTGTTCGGATCGGTTCGTGTACGCACAGAGAACACTCCCCGAATCCGAGTTGTCCGCATTGAGGGACGTGGCGGTGACCGTTGCACGTGAGGCCGCCTCCTACGTCCGTGCACGCCGGGTCGAGCTGTTCGGTCCTCCGGGTTCGGGGGAGGCCGCTCGTGTCGGGACGAAATCGACGGTGACCGATCCCGTCACCGCCGCCGACACCGAGAGCGAGGAACTCATCCGGCGCCGGCTCACGGAACTGCGGCCGGGCGACGCCTTCCTCGGCGAGGAGACCGGGGCCGACGGCGGGACGTCCACGGCGGGGAGCGGAGTCGTCTGGGTGGTCGATCCCATCGACGGTACCGTCAACTTCGTCTACGGACTCCCTGCCTCGGCGGTCTCGGTGGCCGCGCGGGTCGACGGGCGCTCGGTGGCCGGTGCCGTCGTCGACATCGCTTCGGGGGAGACGTTCTCGGCGGCAGAGGGTCTCGGTGCCCATCTGGACGTCGACGGCGCGCGGGTGCCGTTGCGATGCAATCCCGTGACGGATCCGCGCCTGGCGCTCGTGGCGACCGGCTTCTCGTACTCGCCGGAACGACGCGCGCGTCAGGGACAGCTCGTGGCGGCGCTGCTACCGAGGGTGCGCGACATCCGGCGGGTCGGAGCGGCCGCCCTGGACCTGTGCATGGTCGCGGCCGGCAGGGTCGACGCCCACTACGAACACGGACTCGGTCCCTGGGACTGGGCGGCGGGTGCGCTCGTCGCTGCGGAAGCCGGTGCGGTGGTACGTGTCCCGAACGGCACCGGGGACGACGGCGAGCTCACGGTCGCGGCCGCGCCGGGGATCGCCGCCGATTTCGAAACTCTGCTCGCCGAAATCGGAGCGCTCGACCCAATTCCGAATTGACCGATTCGTCACATCACGAATTGCCGTTCGTCACCTTTTATCGCAGTAGTGACGAAAAACAGGATGCGCGGTCTGTGAAAAGAGATTCAGCACCGGGCATTGCGTGCGGCCGTGAGCAGATCGAGGTCGAGCGGAGCCGTCTGCTCGCCCACCGGGACCTCGCGTAACGCCCGCAGGACCTCCTCGGCATCCGCCCCGGGGGAGATGTCCCGGAAGTAGGTCCCCAGCGCGAGATCGACCGTGTCGTCCTCGCGTGTGTCCTGCACCAACTCGGCGCACGGGGCGAGCAACCACACCGAGGACGCAGCCGCGCGTCCGGCCTCGCCGAACCGGATCTGCCCCTGGCACTGCATGTTCTGGTCGACGTAGACCGGATCGTTGCCGGCCTGCACGTCGGGCGGGCTCGAGAAACCGTAATCGCTCAACTGGGCGGCCACGTGCGTGGCCTGGCCGCGTTCGCCGTTGGCGTTGTAGACGCGCACCCGGGTGGCCGCCAGGGGAGCGGGTTCGACCTCGAGCAGCGTCGACCGGTCCACGACCTCGCCGAGTGGGGCCGGTTGCGGGCCTTCGGGATCGGTGGCCTCGGTCGGAGGAGCATTGCACGCCACCGTGGTCGTGACGGGCTCGGACGAGGTGAACACGGACGTCCACACGACGATGGTGGCGGCGGCGAGGACGGCACCCGCGACGGCGGCCGGGACCACCCGGCGCCGACGGAACGGGCGGCCGCGATCATCGCTTGCGCTTCCTTCGGTGATCAGGGAAACCACGCGGCCCTGCCTCTCGTGTCATGCCGGGTTCGTCGCACTCACTGTAGAGGTCGTGGACGTGGTCGGTGGAACCGCCGACCCGAGGAAATGTCACGAGCCGTTGTGTTGTTGATGACGATTGCCCGACAATTTCCGGCGTTTCCACGCATCGATTGCATATTCGTGCGTGAGGTCGGCTATTGTTCGGCGGCCGAACCGTCCAAGAAGGGGCGGTGCGGCGCGAAAACAGAGTGAATTCGGGTATGCCACAGCAGTGACACACCCGTCGGGAACTCCAACGGACGGCCGTGCGTTGCCCTGGCCGGGAGCACCGTCCGTGTCCCGGCCGGCTACCGGTACGAGTACTAGAAGGTAAGAGGAAATGGCGACTGACTACGACGCACCCCGGCGGACCGACAGCGACGATGTGTCGGAGGATTCACTCGAGGAACTGAAGGCCCGGCGCAACGAGGCCCAGTCCGCGGTGGTGGACGTCGACGAATCGGACACCGCCGAGTCCTTCGAGCTGCCCGGGGCGGATCTGTCCGGCGAAGAGCTGTCGGTGCGTGTCGTCCCGAAGCAGGCCGACGAGTTCACCTGCTCGAGCTGTTTCCTGGTGCATCACCGGAGCAGACTCGCAAGCGAGGAGAACGGTGTCATGATCTGCCGGGACTGCGCAGCGTGATGAGGACATAGGTGCGGAACGAGGCCGGGTGACGACGGTGCGCCGTGGTCACCCGCGTCTCCCTCGTGCGTGCCCCGGCGCCGCGGCAGCCTCCGCTGTTCCCGGCATCCGGGGCCCTGTCGTATCCGGGCCCTGTCGTATCCGGGGCCGATTCCCGTTCGAGCAGCCCTACTTGCGGGTCGGATCGTCCTTGCGGCCCGACTCGTCGCAACCCAGCGCCGCGAGCAGTTCGGCAGGCCGCCGCGTGCTCACCAGCCAGTAGGGCGTCGGATCCTCCGGGTCGTCGAGCACGACGAGCGCCATGGTCCGCACCCAGGGGCGGTGCTGGACGAACGCCGCCGGATCGAGCTGGCGTCCCATCGCGGCACTCTTGGCCGACGCCGGCACCACCACACCCCGCGAGATCACGTCGACGGGCAGATGTGCGCGACCGACGACGAGTTCGCCGCCGACCGCCTCGACCCGGCTGCGTGAGAGCCAGGTCAGCACCCAGATCGGAACCGGGAGCAGAAGGACGTAGGGCAGCCACGCGTACATCCCCGGCGCGCCCATGTGCAGCTCGGCCGCGAGCAGAGCGGCCACACCGAGCCCGATCGGCCACCACCACCACGGCACCCACATCCGCTCCGAGAAGGTCGGAGCGTCGGCCGTCGGAGGAGTAGTCGGTGAGGTGCGCGAGGAACGGGACACACCGTAAGGATAGTCGGCTCGGTGGAGCGGCCCGGCACGCGAGTAGTCTCGGACGACGTGACCGATCTTCCCCCGATACCGCTGCGCCGGCTCGATCCGGAGCTCCCCGTGCCCACTCGTGCCCACCCCGGTGACGCCGGTGTGGACCTGTGCACGTCGGTCGACGTGACTCTCGGCCCGGGGGAGCGGGCGCTCGTCGGCACCGGCATCGCCGTCGCGCTGCCCGTGGGCACGGTCGGCCTGATCCACCCCCGTTCGGGCCTCGCCGCCAAGTTCGGCCTGTCCGTCGTGAACACTCCCGGGACGGTCGACGCGGGCTACCGTGGAGAGATCAAGGTGTGCCTGATCAACCACGACACCGAGCGCGCCGTCGAACTCCGCCGGGGCGACCGCATCGCGCAGCTGCTCGTCCAGCGTGTCGAACTCGTCGACTTCGTCGAAGTGGACGAGCTCGACGACACGGCGCGGGGCAGCGGCGGATACGGATCGAGCGGCGGGCACGCCGGCCTCGTGAAGGAGGGTTCCTGACATGTTCGGACGACGCCGCAAGGACCGCGGGTCGAACGTCGAGGCGGCCGACGCCGCACCCGCCGGCGACCTCGGCGCGTACGACGAGCCCTCCGACGAGGAGTACGACGAGTACGCCACCGGAAGTGCGGCCGATTCCGGCCCGTACGACATCGACGAGGTCGACGAGGAGACGGTGACGGCCTCCCGTCTCGACCTCGGATCCGTGCTCGTTCCGCTCCCGGCCGGTGGCCAGATCCAGGTCGAGATGGCACCGAACGGCACGCCGCAGAACGTCCACCTCGTGACCCAGTTCGGGCGCATCACGGTCTCCGCGTACGCGGCACCGAAGTCGCCGGGACAGTGGCGCGAGGTCGCCGCGGAGCTCGCGGAGACGCTGCGCAACGACAAGGCCGAGGTCAGCATCGAATCGGGGCCGTGGGGCCGCGAACTGCACGGCAGGACCGCGAACGCGGATCTCCGGTTCATCGGTGTCGACGGCTTCCGCTGGATGATCCGCTGCGTCGTCGCAGCGCCCGCCGGGAACGCCGGAGCCGACTCCGAACTCGTCGGGATCGCGCGGTCGGTGATCTCCGGCACCGTCGTCCGCCGCGGATCCGAGCCCCATCCGGTCCGTACGCCGCTGCCGATCGTGCTGCCCGAGGCACTCACCCGCCAGCTCGTCGCGGCCCAGCAGCAGCAACAGCAGGCCGCCGCCGCGCAGCAGCAACAACAGGCCGCGCCCCAGCAGGGCACGGCTCCGGCGCAACCCGCTCCGCGGACGGCCCCGCCGGCACAGCCCACCCAGCAGACGCAGCAGGTTCCGCCCACTCAGCAGACGCCGCCGCGTCGGGGCGAATCCGGTTCGGCGATGCAGCAACTCGGCTTCTGAGACCGAGACCGATCATCGGTTCGGGACGGGGACGATCCTGTCGAGCGCGGTGAGGCACAGCCTCCCGAGCACGGAGGGATCGTCCCCGACCTGTTCGAGTGTCACCGTCGCGAGTTCCGCGCGAGGGATCTCCCGCGCCCATTGCCGCCCCACCTCGAGCGGATGGACCGCGTCGTCCACCGCGGCGGCGATGCCGACCGGCACGGCCACGGACCGCAGTTCGTCGACGTCGAGTGCCCGATAGCGCGCGGCCTCGTCCAGTGCGGCCGGGAGATCGGGCCATTGGGCGCTCCACGAACGCCTCAGTTCCCGCGCGAGCCAGGACGGACTCGACGCCGTCATCGCAGCGGTGACCGCATCGATCCCGTGGGTCCGTAGCTCGGAGGCCGTCCACCGCGCACTCGCGGCGGCCGGCGCCTCCCGCGGATCGCCGGTCCATGCAGGTAGGGCAGCGAGGACGCCGACGGCCCGGCCCGGATTGTCGAACGCCCACCTCACCGCGACGGCCGCTCCGATCGACACCCCTCCCACGAGGATCGGTCCGTTCCCGGCCGCGTCGTCGAGCGCGGCGAGATAGCTGGCCACCACACCGCGCGGATCCGGATCGACGGCGATCGGGGTGATGCCCCGCCGTCGGAGTTCGGCGCCGAACGCCTTCTCGGCGAAGCATGCGTCCGAACCCGTGCCGGGAAGCACGACCGCGGTGCCGACGGTCGGGGGGACCGGGGATTCGCTGTGGGACATGCGGACGATCCTGCACCATCGGCCCCCGGAGACCGCGCTCACCTGCCCGCACAGCAGGACGAAGGGCGGCTGCACGCGCGTGTGCACCGTGCAACTTGTATCCGGCGAGAATGCGTCTACAGTGGCGGTCGAAGAAGAGTCCGGTGGCACGAGATCCGTGCCCCTTCCGTACAGGAGCGTGTTATGGCTTCCCCGGCCGGCTGCCTGCGTCGGCTCACACGGCGGCTCACCGAGGACATCGAAGAACTCGATGCCGAGGAGATGGCCGAATCCTCGCACTCCACGGGCGCTCTACCCGTCGTCGAATGCGCCCGCGGTCAGGAAGTGACCATGTACGGACGTCTTCGCAGTGTCGAGTCGTGTTCGCGTGCTGCTGCCGCCGTCGTCGAGGCGGAGTTCTTCGACGGGACCGACTCGATCCAGCTCGTGTGGATCGGCCGTCGGCGCATCCCGGGAATCGAGCCCGGGCGTACGTTGACGGTGCGCGGTCGTGTCGGCGAACGCGACGGACGCAAGGTGATCTACAACCCCTACTACGAGCTGCGCGAGCCCGCCTGATCGGTGCACCTCGGGGGCGACAACCCGGTGCATGCGGGGTCGTGGCCCTGTGCCGGATGTGGCAGGCTCGTAGGAGTGAGCAACACCAACCAGCAGACGATGCTCGAACAACTCGGTGGTATCAGCGGGTTGATCTATTCGACGCTGCCGGTCCTGGTGTTCGTTCCCGTCAACAGCCTCTGGGGCCTCACCGTCGCCATCTGGTCCGCGCTGGGCGCCGCTCTCGCGGTGCTCGTGTGGCGTTTGATCCAGCGCACCCCGATCCAGCCCGCGATCTCGGGCTTCTTCGGAGTCGCGCTGTGTGCCTTCATCGCTCATCGCACCGGCGATGCGAAGGGATACTTCCTCTTCGGGATCTACGCGAGCCTGGTCTACGGGGGCGCCTTCCTGTTGTCCGTGCTCGTCCGCAGACCGCTCGTGGGCGTGATCTGGGGAATGCTCAACGGCCAGGGATCGCGGTGGCGCTCGCATCACACCGCGGTGCGCGCGTACGACGTCGCGACCCTCGCATGGACCCTGGTCTTCCTCGGTCGCTATCTCGTGCAGAACCACCTCTACGACGAGGACCGCACCGGCTGGCTCGCGGTGGCCCGGATCGGCATGGGCTGGCCGCTGACCGCGCTGGCCCTGCTCGTGACACTCTGGGCGGTCCGGCGTGCCGACCGCATCGTCGAACCCCCGCCCGCGGAGACGGTCGACGACGCATCGGTCGACGCCGCACCGACCGATGATCCGGCGGCGGACGACGCGCTGTCGGACAAGTCCCGTGACGAGCACGGCACGCGCGACGAGCACCGACTCCCCGGTCAGCACCGGCTCCGCGACTAGTCGGCACAGCCTCCGCGGCCAGTCGGCACAGCCTCCGCGGCCAGTCGGCACAGCCTCCGCGACCAGTCGGCACAGCCTCCGCGACTAGCGGTTCACCGCCTGCCGGAGATCGTCCTCGACGTCCTCCGCCGTGACGAACAGCAGTTCGTCCCCGCCTTCGAGCGGGTCGTCCGGCTGCGGGACGATCACCCGCCCCCCGCGCAGGATCGCCACCAGGGCCGTATCGCGCGGCAGTTCCAGTTTCCGGACCGGTTTCCCGGCGAGGGCGGTGGTGTCGCGCAGGGTGACCTCCACCAGATTCGCGCCCTTGCGCAGCGTCATCAGCCGCACCAGATCGCCCACGGTGACGGCCTCTTCGACCAGCGCCGCAAGCATGCGCGGGGTGGAGACCGCGACGTCCACACCCCACGATTCGTCGAACAGCCACTCGTTGCGCGGATCGTTGACGCGGGCCACGACCCGCGGGACACCGAACTCGGTGGTCGCGAGCAGGCTGAGGACCAGGTTGGCCTTGTCGTCACCCGTCGCCGCGATCACGACGTCGTACTGTTCGAGTCCGGTGGATTCGAGCGAGCTGAGTTCGCAGGCGTCGGCGTGGACCCATGTCGCGTCCGGCACGGACTCGGGTTCGACGTGGTCGAGCTTGCGTTCGATGAGCATCACCTCGTGGGCGTTGCGCAGCAGTTCCCGCGCTATCGAGCGCCCCACCGCGCCGGCGCCGGCGATCGCCACCTTCATGTGGGCTTCCTCTCGGGTGGACGGGTCAGTTCTCGTCGACCGGCGGGTTCTCGGCGTGCGTGATCGCCTCCGAGACCGAACCCGACACGGCCGCGATGTAGACGGAGTCGTCGGCCTGCAGCACCGTCCTGCGGTCGGGCAGCAGTCCGGTGCCGAACCGGATCAGGAACGCGACACGCGAACCCGTGGCCTCCTCGAGTTCGGTGACGCGTCGTCCGACCCACCCCTCGTGCACGTTCACCTCGGCGATGGCGACGGATCCGGTGGGATCGCGCCAACGGGCGGTCTCGCTGTCGTGCGTGAGCGCATGCAGGAAACGGTCGGTGGTCCACGGCACCGTCGCCACGGTGGGGATGCCGAGCCGCTCGTACGCCGCGGCCCGCTTGGCGTCGTAGATCCTCGCGACGACGCGCTCGACGCCGAAGGTCTCCCGAGCCACGCGCGTCGAGATGATGTTCGAGTTGTCGCCGGACGAGACCGCCGCGAAGGCATCGGCTCGTTCGATGCCGGCGGAGATCAGGACGTCGCGGTCGAAGCCCATGCCGAGCACCGTGTGCCCGGGGAAGTCCGGGCCGAGCCGTCCGAACGCGCTCTCGTCGCGGTCGATGACCGCGACCTCGTGACCGAGCCGGACGAGAGCGGTGGCCACCGCCGAACCGACCCGACCGCACCCCATCACCACCACGTACACCCGTGGACTCCGTTCCGGTCGATCTTTCCGAGACGGACCGCAGCGGACCGCCGATCCGAACGGTACCGCGTGACGATCTTCGAGAGGTCGTGACCCGGCCGAGGGGTACTTCGGGGCCGGAACCGCATAGGCTTTGCGCGTGTCCAAGCTTTCCACCGCGGCGAAGCGGCTCGTGCTGGGTCGCCCCTTCCGCAGCGACACTCTCGGGCACGAGTTGCTGCCCAAGCGCACCGCACTGCCGGTCTTCGCCTCCGACGCGCTGTCGTCGGTCGCCTACGCACCCGAGGAGATCTTCCTCGTCCTGTCCGTCGCGGGGCTGTCCGCCTACGCCTTCTCCCCGTGGATCGGTCTCGCGGTCGCCTTCGTGCTCGTGATCGTGATCGCCGGTTACCGCCAGACCGTGCGCGCCTACCCGTCCGGCGGCGGCGACTACGAGGTCGCCACGAAGAATCTCGGCCCCACGGCAGGACTGACCGTGGGCAGTGCGCTGCTCGTCGACTACGTCCTGACGGTCGCGGTGTCGCTGTCGTCCGCGGCGGCGACGGTCGGATCGGCCGTCCCGTTCGTCGCCCGGCACAAGGTGCTCTTCGTCGTCGTCGCGATCGCGTTGCTGACCGCGGTGAACCTGCGCGGACTCCGGCGCGCCGGCCGGGCCTTCGCCGTGCTCACCTACACCTTCGTGGGCTGCATGCTGGTGATGCTCGGGGCCGGGCTGTTCCGGATCTTCGTCCTGGGCGACGACCTGCGTGCGGAGTCGGCGGACTTCGAACTCGTCGCCGAGCAGACCGATCTGACCGCGCTCGCCTTCGTCCTCCTGCTCGCGCGCGCCTTCTCGTCCGGTTGCGCGGCGCTGACGGGTGTCGAGGCGATCAGCACGGGCGTGCCGGCCTTCAAGAAGCCGAAGGCACGCAACGCCGCGACGACCCTGCTGGTGCTCGGCGGTGTCGCCGTCACGCTGTTCCTGGGGGTGGTCTTCCTCGCCGAGCGACTCGGCGTGGTGGTGGCCGAGCATCCCGACACCCAGCTGCGCGGTGCACCCGAGGGTTACGAGCAGAAGACGCTGCTCTCCCAGTTGGCGCACACCGTCTTCGAGGGGGTGCCGGCAGCATTCGTCCTGATCACGATCGTCACCGCCGTGATCCTCGTGCTCGCCGCCAACACGGCCTTCAACGGATTCCCGGTGCTCGGCTCGGTTCTCGCGCAGAACCGCTACCTGCCGCGCCAGTTCCACACCCGCGGCGACCGGCTCGCCTTCAGCAACGGCATCCTCTTCCTCGCCGGGATCGCGATCGTCTTCGTGTGGGTCTTCGAGGCCGAGGTCACCCGGTTGATCCAGCTGTACATCGTGGGTGTGTTCGTCGCGTTCAGCCTGGGACAGGCCGGCATGGTGCGTCACTGGACGCGGGAACTGGGCACCGAGACGGATCCGGCGGCCCGGGGCCGCATGACCCGATCGCGGTTGATCAACGGTGTCGGATGCGTCTCCACGTCGGTGGTGCTGCTGGTCGTGCTGACGGGCAAGTTCGCCGCCGGTGCGTGGATCGCGGTGGTGACCATGGTCGTCGCGTTCGGGCTCATGAAGGCGATCCGGCACCACTACGACACGGTCGCCGCGGAACTCGAGAGGGCGGACTGGGACGGCGTGCTGCCCAGCCGCACCCATTCGATCGTGCTCGTCTCGACCCTGCACCTGCCCACGATGCGCGCCCTCGCCTATGCGCGGGCGACACGCCCCGACACGCTCGAGGCGATCACCGTGAACGTCGACGACGAGAGCACCCGGCGTCTCGTCCTCGAGTGGGAGAAGAGCGATCTGACCGTGCCGTTGAAGGTCGTCGAGTCGCCCTACCGGGAGATCACGCGGCCCGTCCTCGACTACGTCCGCCGGGTGCGGCGTGATTCTCCCCGCGACGTCGTGACCGTCTTCATCCCCGAGTACGTGGTGGGGCACTGGTGGGAGCAATTGCTCCACAACCAGAGCGCCCTGCGGCTCAAGAGCCGGCTCCTCTTCCAGCCGGGGGTGATGGTGACGAGTGTGCCCTGGCAGCTGCGCTCGTCCGCGGACGCCGGCGCGGTGGGGCGGGCCACCCCGAACGGGCAGGATCGACAGTTCGACAACGAGGAGGAACCGCGGTGAATCGTCAGGCACACCCGCGCACGGATTGGTCCGGCCGGAGGATCGAGGTGATCCTCGGCAATCCCGCCCACGGCGGTGCGTGTGTCGCGCGGTTCGAGGGACGCGTCGTGTTCGTGCGGCACGGACTGCCGGGGGAGCGGGTCTTCGCTCGCGTCACCGAGGATCGGGGCGGGTCGTTCTGTTTCGCCGACGTGGAGGACGTGCTCGAGGCGTCCGAGGACCGCGTCGAGCGGGTCTGCCCGATCTCCGGCCCGGGGGGAGCGGGTTGCTGCGACCTCTCGCACATGACCGTCGAGGCTCAACGCCGTTTCACGGGCGCCGTGGTGGCCGAACAACTGCGTCGGCTCGGTGGGGTGGACCGGGAAGTGACCGTCGAGGAGGTGCCGGGCGGTGCGTCCAACGGCACCCTGTGGCGCACCCGGGTCCGGCTCGCGGTGGACGTGGTGGGGAACCCCGGTTACCGCCGGTATCGCAGCAACGAGGTCGTCCCGGAACTTGCGTGCCCGCAGATCGATCCGCACGCCTACGTCGGTCTCGCCGATCGTGTGTGGCAGCCGGGAGCGGAGCTGCAGGTCGTGCTCGACGCGGACGGCAGGCGGCACGTGGTGGAGATCGCACCTCCGGTCCTCTCGGGGGGTGCCCGGCGGCAGGGCCGGCGCGGCGCGGCGTCGCGACGGGCGGCGGTGAACGCGCCTCGTCCGGAGAAGGTGATCGAAGGCCCGGGACGCGTGGTCGAGCGGGTCGGCGAGCGCGAGTGGCGGTTGGTTCCGACCGGTTTCTGGCAGGCCCATCGCGGCGCTGCGTCGACCTATTCGGCTGCGGTGGCCGACTGGGCGCGGGCCTCGGAGGGTGCGACGGCATGGGATCTGTACGGCGGAGTGGGGGTCTTCGCGGCCGTGCTCGCCGAGCAGGTCGGTCCGTCCGGCCGGGTGGTGTCGGTCGAGTCGTCGAAGACCGCGGTCGACGACGGGATCGAGGCGCTCGCCGACCTCGATCAGGTGTCCTTCCGTCACGGACGGGTGGAGCGGATCATCCCTGATCTGCCGGCTCCCGAGGTGGTCGTCCTCGATCCGCCGCGCGCGGGGGCGGGCAAGGACGTGGTGGCCGCCGTGGCCGCGGCGGGACCTCGCCGGATCGTCCACGTCGGCTGTGATCCCGCGTCCTTCGGTCGGGACGTGGGTCTGTACCGGGACCACGGATTCGAGTTGACGGACGTCCGGGCCTTCGCGGCGTTCCCCTCCACCCATCACGTGGAATGCATCGGTCTGTTCACCCGTTGAACAGGGTTCCCGCCGCACCGCTCGGAAGAGGTGTGACGGAGACCGCATCGGGGTAGTCCGTGTGACATGAAAATACGATTGCTTGTAGTACGCAACTAATCTGTATAGTTGCATGACGTAATCAATTAGTTCGTTCCGACGGAGGTTCGCTGTGCCGGAAAAGGCTCAGGCCCACGAACTCGCCGACGCCATCTTCATGTTCGGTCGCACGCTGCGTGGTGCACTCGTGCACCACGACACCGATGTGCTTCCTTCCGCGCTCGTCGCGGTGCTGTTCGTGCTCGCACGGATGGGGGAGTGCCGCCCCAGCGAGCTCGCCGTCGAGATGTGCGTCAGCCAGTCGTCGTTGAGCAGACAGATCGCCGAACTCGTCGAGCGAGGCCTCGTGGATCGACATCCCGATCCCGACGATCGTCGCGCTCATCGGGTGAGTTGTTCGGTCGCGGGTATCGAGATCCTCGAACTCGTGAAGAAGCGCCGAACCGAACGGCTCTCCGCAGAACTCGCGGACTGGCACGAGGACGAGATCGCGGGCGCCATCACGACGCTCGACCGTCTCACCTCGTCCCTGGCTCCGCTCGTCATCGATACTCGAAGGACCAATTCATGACCACAGTCTCCGGATCGGGAGCGCAGCCGGATGCTCCGGCAGCCGAGGAGCAGATGACGCACCGCGAGATCCTCGTCGTGCTGTCGGGCCTCCTCGCCGCTCTCTTCACGGCGCTGCTGAGCAGCACGATCGTCTCGACCGCCCTGCCGACGATCATCGCCGACCTGAACGGCACCCAGACCCAGTACGCCTGGGTCATCACCACGGCCCTCCTCGCGAACGCCGCGTCGACGCCCATCTGGGGCAAGTTCGCCGACCTGTTCAACAAGAAGATGCTCGTCCAGCTGGGGATCCTGGTCTTCGTGATCGGCTCGGTGCTGGCCGGTATCGCGCACAACGTGCCGGTCCTGCTCGCCGCCCGCGTGATCCAGGGCATCGGCATGGGTGGTCTGACCGCTCTCGTCGTCGCGATCATCGGCAGCATCATCCCGCCCCGTCAGCGTGGCCGGTACTCCGGCTACATGGGCGCCGTCATGGCCGTCGCCATGTCGGGTGGACCCGTGCTCGGTGGTGTCATCGTCGACCTCCTCGGCTGGCGCTGGTGCTTCTACGTCTGCGTGCCGATCGCCGTCGTGGCGCTGATCCTGCTGCAGCGCACGCTGCACGTCGCGACCGTCCGCAAGGAGAACGTGAGCATCGACTGGTTCGGCGCCACGCTCATCACCGCCGCCGTGAGCGTCCTGCTCGTGTGGGTGTCCTTCGCGGGTAAGGCCGGCTACTACGAGTGGTTCTCGCTCGAGTCCGCCCTCTACGTCGGTGCCGGCATCGTCCTGCTCGTCGCGACGCTGATCGTCGAGTCGAAGGTCGCCGATCCGATCATCCCGCTGAAGATCGTCACCGAACGCACCACCGGCCTCGCGATCATCGCGTCCGTGGCAGTCGGTATCGGTCTGTTCGGTGCCACGACCTTCCTCGGTCAGTACTTCCAGACCTCGCGGGCCTACAGCCCGACGGTGGCCGGTCTGCTCACCATCCCGATGGTCGCCGGCACGCTCGTCTCGTCGATGCTCTCCGGTCAGCTCATCACGCGCTTCGGCAAGTGGAAGGGCTTCCTGATCGGCGGCGCGATCCTGCAGATGGTCGGTTTCGGCCTGCTCGGCACGGTCGACCACCTCACCTCGCTCACGCTGATCAGCGTGTACATCGCGATCGTGGGTCTGGGCACCGGCATGCTGATGCAGAACCTCGTCCTCGCCGTGCAGAACACCGTCAGCGTGCGCAACATCGGCGCCGCGAGCAGCTCGGTCGCCTTCTTCCGCACCTTCGGTGGCGCGATCGGTGTGTCGGTGCTCGGCTCGATCCTCGCGTCCCGCGTCGCGACGATCTCCGCCGACGGCCTCGCGAAGCTCGGTGTGGACACCTCCGGCGGCGGATCGGGCGGAAGCCTCGACTTCTCCCAGCTGCCCGCACCCGTGGCGGAAGTCATCCGTGCCGCCTACGGCGACGCGACGGCGACCCTCTTCCTCGTGGCGGCGGCGTTCGCGGTCGTTACCCTGGTGGCAGTGGTGCTGATTCCGAACCAGGCGTTGCGCACCACCATCGACCTCGTCGAGGAGAAGTCGCCGGCAGATCGCGCCGACATCTCCTCGTGAGGGTGACCTCGCTCACCGGCGGACGATCCGTCCGCCGGTGACCAGGAGATCACGCGGAAGCGAGGCGGTGGCGGGAGACGCTCCGTTCCCGCGCTCCGTAGACTGAGGAAATCACTCGCGCGACGAGCGTGAGCCACGAGCCGGAGGGAGCTGTTCCAGTTGGGTGTTCTGTCCCGCATCCAGTCGCCCGACGATCTGCGTCGACTCTCCCCTGTGGAGCTCACCGAGCTCGCGGGGGAGATCCGGGAATTCCTGGTCGAGAAGGTCGCGGCGACCGGCGGTCACCTCGGGCCCAATCTCGGCGTCGTCGAGCTGACCATCGCTCTGCACCGGGTGTTCGATTCGCCACGCGATCCGATCCTCTTCGACACCGGTCACCAGGCCTACGTCCACAAGATCCTCACCGGTCGTCGCGACGAGTTCGACAGTCTCCGGCAGAAGGGCGGGTTGTCCGGCTACCCGTGCCGCGCGGAGAGCGAACACGACTGGATCGAGTCGTCGCACGCCTCGGCGGCCCTGTCGTACGCCGACGGACTCGCCAAGGCCTATTCGCTGTCCGGACAGTCCGATCGGACCGTGGTGGCCGTGGTGGGCGACGGCGCGCTGACCGGTGGTATGTGCTGGGAGGCGCTCAACAACATCGCCGCCGGGCAGAACCGCTCGATGGTGATCGTCGTCAACGACAACGGCCGCTCCTACGCCCCCACGATCGGCGGTCTCGCCGAGCACCTCGCGGCGCTGCGCCTCAAGCCCGGCTACGAGAAGGTGCTCGACAACAGTCGGCGCATCGTCAAGCGGATCCCCTGGATCGGCTCGGCGGCCTACTCGGTGCTGCACGGCATGAAGTCCGGCGTGAAGGACGCGGTCAGCCCCCAGGTGCTCTTCACCGATCTGGGCATCAAGTATCTCGGCCCCGTCGACGGGCACGACGAGCAGGCGATGGAATCCGCTCTGCGCCGTGCGAAGGCGTACGGCGGCCCCGTCCTGGTCCACGCCGTCACCCGCAAGGGAGCCGGCTACGCGCCCGCCGAGAACCACCTCGCCGATCAGATGCACGCCACGGGCGTGATGGATCCGCGCACGGGTCGCGCGAAGTCCGCCTCCGCCCCCGACTGGACGTCGGTCTTCTCCGACGAACTCATCGCGCTGGGGGAGAAGCGGGAGGACGTCGTGGCCATCACCGCCGCGATGCCCGGGCCGACCGGCCTCGCCAAGTTCGGCGAACGGTTCCCCGATCGCACCTTCGACGTCGGCATCGCCGAACAGCACGCGGTGACCTCGGCGGCAGGTCTCGCGCTCGGCGGGATGCATCCCGTCGTCGCCGTCTACTCGACCTTCCTCAACCGGGCGTTCGACCAGCTGCTCATGGACGTCGCGCTGCTGAAGCAGCCGGTCACCGTGGTGCTCGACCGTGCGGGTGTGACGGGCTCCGACGGCGCCAGCCACAACGGCATGTGGGATCTGTCCTTGCTGGGCATCGTCCCCGGCATCCGGGTCGCCGCTCCACGCGACGGGGCGACGCTGCGCGAGGAACTCGGTGAGGCGCTCGACGTCTCCGACGGACCGACCGTCCTCCGCTTCCCCAAAGGCTCGGTGGGAGAAGACATCCCGACGATCGAGCGTCTCGACGGCACCGTCGACGTGCTGCGGATGCCGCCATCGCGTCGCGGCGACGCACTGATCGTCGCGGTCGGTGCCTTCGCCGGTCTCGCGCTCGACGTCGCCGATCGTCTCTCCAAGCAGGGCATCGACGCTGCCGTCGTCGACCCGCGGTGGGTGTTCCCGGTGCCCGACGCGGTGGTCGACCTCGCCCGTGGCTTCCGGATCGTCGTCACGATCGAGGACAGCGGCCTCCACGGTGGTGTCGGCTCGGCGGTCTCCGCCGCGTTGCGCCGCAACGACGTCGACGTGCCCACGCGCGATCTCGGGGTGCCGCAGAAGTTCCTCGATCACGCCTCCCGCAACGAGATCCACGCCGAACTCGGTCTGACGGCCCAGGACGTGGCGCGTCAGGTCACCGGTTGGGTCGCCGGCCTGGACAGCGAACCCGAGGAACGGTCGCGCCCCTCGGCGGTCGAGCAGTCCGACCGCGAAGCGGGCTGAGTCCGGCCGGACCCAGGTACACACAGACACGAGGGGCGGTATCCGGTGATCCGGATACCGCCCCTCGCGTCTGTATCGACTAGCTCTGCATCTCCTCGAGTTCCATGCCCTTGGTCTCGGGAATCCTCGACTTGACGAAGAAGAACGACAGCAGGGCGAAGAACGCGAACAGTCCGTACAGGAACCACAGTCCGACCGCGGAGGTGAGCGGCGGGAACGCCAGCGTCACCGTGAAATTCGCGACCCAGTTGGCGGCGGTGCTGATGCCGAGGGCCACTGCGCGCATGCGGTTCGGGAACATCTCGCCGAGCATCACCCACATGATCGGGCCCCAGGTGGCAGCGAAGAAGATCACGAAGGCGTTCGCGCCGACGAGCGCGAGCGCCCCCCACGGTGCCGGCAGTTCGACGTCCTCACCGCTGCCGACCGCCTGCGAGAAGGCGATCGCGGCGAGCAACAGGCTGACGAACATGCCGATCGAACCGGTCATCAACAGCGGACGGCGGCCGATCTTGTCGACGAACAGGATCGCGACGAACGTCATGAGCACGTTGATCACGGCCGTGATCACCGACGTCGTGAACGACTGGTTCTCGGTGAAGCCCACCGACTTCCACAGGGTCGTCGAGTAGTAGAAGATCGCGTTGATACCGACGAACTGCTGGAAGACGGCCATCGTGATGCCGACCCACACCAGCGGCTGCAGACCGAAGACCGGGCCGCGGATGTCGCCGAAGGACGCCTTCGACTCCCGCCGCAGCGTCAGCCGGATCTCGCGGACACGCTCGTCGGGCCGGAGTTCGCCCGTGACGTTGGCCAGCACGGCCGCGGCCTCTTCGTCCATGTCCTTGCCGACGAGATAGCGGGGCGACTCCGGGATCGTCAGCGCCAGTACGCCGTAGAGGACGGCGGGCGCGACGCCGACGAGGAACATCCACCGCCAGGCCTCGAGATTCCACCACAGCTCGTTCGACGCTCCACCGGCGGCGTTCTGCAGGACCGCGTCGGACAGCAGGGCCGCGAAGATGCCGAGGGTGATGGCGAGCTGCTGCAGCGATGCGAGCGCACCGCGGTAGCGGGCGGGTGCGATCTCGGAGATGTAGGTGGGTGCGATGACCGAGGCGATACCGATGCCGAGGCCGCCGAGCACGCGCCACAGCATGAGATCGGGAACGCTGAAGGCCAGACCGGACCCGATCGACGAGATGACGAACAGGGCGGAGCCGAGGAGCATCACGCGCTTGCGGCCCCAACTGTCGGCGAGGCGTCCGGCGAACCATGCGCCGACGGCACAGCCGAGCAGGGCGATGGCGACGGCGAAACCGGTCACGAACGAACTGAGCGCGAAGTTGTCCTGGATGGAGTCGACGGCGCCGTTGATGACCGAGCTGTCGAAGCCGAACAGGAAACCGCCCACGGCTGCCGCGACGGTCACGGCGATGACTTTCGCGGCGTGTGCGGTCGATGGTTGGGTCACCGAGGAACTCCTAGATGGGACTGGCCGCGAGGGCGGGAAAAGGGCTGGACACAGTGTGTTTTCTTCAGGGGAACATTACGCCGGGGTGAACGGCCGACTCGACGTTTCCGGCGAGAACTCGCCCACAGGGCGGACTCCGGACGGGACATCCACGGTGTGTGACGACGCCTCCGAGCGGGCAGGAAGTTAAGAAATATTCTCTCCGCACCGTCGTTCTGCCTGCGACGTTCCCGTCCGGTGAGGACCTCTGCTTGACACTGTGTGATCTGGGAATACAGTCTCGTTCCATGACTCGGCGACGACCGGACGCAACGGTGCAGGGTGTGGTGGGTGAAGCGGCGTTCCTTCTGACCTCTCCCTGGAGGTTCCTCATGGAGATCGCTCTGCCTCCGGTGGGGCACGGTGTGGTGGAACACAGCAAGGCGCTCATCGATCCCGTCACACGTTTCCGGAACACGAGCGCGTATATCTTCCTCGTGGCGTTCGGCGATGACGAGGAACGGCGCAGGGTGGTGCGCTTCGTCAACCGCGCACACGCACCGGTTCGCGCCGACGGATACAACGCCTTCGATCCGAAGCTCCAGTTGTGGATCGCCGCGGTGATGTTCCACGGCGGCCGCGACGTGTACGAGCGGTTCTTCGGCCGCCTCGACCGGGCCGAGGCCGAACGGTTGTACCGCGAATTCGCGGTCTACGGCACGTCGTTGCAGGTACCGGAGGAGATGTGGCCTGCCGACTTCGACGCGTTCGATGCCTACTGGCACAGCGTCGTCGACGATCTCGAGATCGACGGGACCGTTCGTTCCTACGCGCGCGCCCTGCTCTCCGGTGGCGACCTGCCGATCGTCGTCCGGCCGGCGATGGCGCTCAACAGGTTCTTCACCCTGGGCATGCTCGATCCCCGTATCCGTGAGGCCTACGGATTCACGTGGACCGAGGCCCACCAGCGGTGGTTCGACCGCCTCATGCGGATCGCGGCGCCCGCCTACCGGGCACTGCCCGCGGCGGCGCGGCACCTGCCCAGGAAGCTGGTCCTGCGCGACGCACGCAAGAGGTTCGCCGCGTTGCCCGCGCACGCTGCGGCTGCCCGGATGTGATGTCCAGGACGCGGCAGCGCCGGAAGTAGATGGCACGCAGGGCGGACGGCGGAGATCAGTTCTCCGCCGTGAGCGCCTTCGCCAGCCGCGGCGCGGTCAGCGCGCGCTGCCACGGCCGTGCCCCACCCTCGGCGAAGCGGCCGTCGATGTACTCCTCGACGTCGTCTCCGTCGGAGACGTCCCAGTCCCAGCACAGGCGCCGAACGAGTTCGGGACTCACCAGATTCTCGACGGGAACGGCGACTTCCTCGCTCAGGGCGGCGAGTTCGCCGCGCGCGAGGGCGAGACGTGCCGCTTCCTCGGGGTGGTGACGCGACCACCGACCGGCCGGGGGAGGCCCGGTCAGCGGCGGAGTGAGGGGTGGGAGCCGGTCTTCCGGCAGTGCACGGGCCCGCTCGATCGCGTTGAGCCACGCGCGGGAGGAACGGCGCTGCCGCGGACCGCCGAAGACCGGAAGCTTCTGCAACTGTTCGACGGTCGTGGGATTCGCCTCTGCGGCGGCGATGATCGCGGAGTCGGGAAGGATGCGCCCCGGCGCGATGTCGCGCCGCGCAGCGATCTCGTCGCGTGTGGTCCACAGTTCCCGGACGATCGCCAGACGGCGTCGGTCCTTGATCGCGTGGATCTTGGACGTGCGCCGCCACCGATCGGGCTTCGGAGCGGGCGGCCCCGCGAGCCGGATGTGCTCGAATTCCTGGGCGGCCCACTCGGTCTTGTTCTGCCGCTCGAGTTCGCGCGCCATCGCCTCGCGGAGTTCCACGAGCGGTTCGACGTCGAGCGCGGCGTAGTTGAGCCACGAGTCGGGGAGCGGTCGCGTCGACCAGTCCGCCGCACCGTGGCCCTTGCGCAGTTCGAGGCCGAGGGTCTCGGCCACGATCGCGGCGAGCCCGACACGGGGGAATCCGGCGAGACGACCGGCGAGTTCGGTGTCGTACAGCTTCGCCGGGCGGAGTCCGAGTTCGGCCAGGCCGGGGAGATCCTGGTCGGCGGAGTGCAGGACCCATTCGAGGTCGTTGATCACCTCGGCCAGGGGAGCCAGGTCGTCCCGTGTCGGAATGGGATCGAGCAGCACCGTGCCGGCGCCGTCACGACGGAGCTGGACGAGATAGGCGCGCGCCGAGTAGCGGTAACCCGATGCGCGTTCGGCGTCGACGGCGAGCGGGCCGTGTCCCCGCGCGAGCATCGCTGCCGCGTCGGCGACCCCGCGCGCCGTGGTGACGACCTCCGGGACGCCGTCGCGCGGTTCGAGGAGCGGCACCGTGGTCACGCTCGTGCTCTTCTGCTCGTCCTCGTCGTTCTGTGCCGGCATGGGCGTGACTCTAGCGGTGTCGTCCCCGTGCGCAATTCCGTTCCTGTCCGGAACGTCCGATCGGTGGACACGCGCGGACCCGCTCGATGCCACGCGAACCTCTCCGGGGCGCCGCGTCACCCCTCCTGCGAGACGACATCGTCGCTGTCCGCACCGGCCGCGAGGACGAGGTCCTCGAGGGCGGGGGAGAAGTCGTCGACGAGCTCCCACAGGTCGGGGACGAGATCGGGACACGAGATCAGGCCGATGTCGAGCCTGCCGTCGAGGGAGAGCACCGTCACGTTGAGCGCCGCGCCGTGGAAGATCGGTCCGAAGGGGTACATCGCCGTCATGCGCGCACCCAGGAAGTACAGCGGCACGGGCGGCCCGGGCACGTTGGAGATCACGAGGTTGTGGATCACCGGATGCCGGTCGGCGAGGCGGAGCCCGGCGTACGCGCGCATCGCGGGGGCGAAGACCGCCGCGCCGAGGAACTGCGACCAGTCCTGCAGCAGGTTCGCGCCGAGGTCGGCGTTGTGCTCCTTGGACACCGCGTTCGCTTCCGAGAGTGCCCGCAGCCGCTCGGCCGGGTCGGCGATGTGGGTGTGGAGGTCGGCGAACATCGCCGAGACCTGATTGCGCCCCGGCCGATCCGACCTTCCGTGCACCGAGACCGGGATCATCCCGATGAGCGGCGAGTCGGGCAGCTCGCCGCGCCGCTCCAGATATCGGCGCAGCGCGCCGGAGCACACCGCCATCACCACGTCGTTGACGGTGACGCCGAAGACGTTCTTCACCAGCTTCACGTCGTCGAGGTTCAACTCGGCGAAGCCGACGTTGCGGTGGCCGGTGATGGTGGAGTTGAACGGGGTGCGCGGCGCCGTGAACGGCGCGGGCATGGCGTCGCCGCGTCGTGCGCGGGCGATCCACGAGGTCAGCGATGTGACCGCGCCGGGCAGGATCCGCAGCAGATGCAGGGGCCGGCGGGCCACGTTGAGAGCTCCGGCAATCGCGATGGCGAGGTCGTTCGCGTCGCCGGCGCCCCACTGCACCGGTTCGGGCCGGGGATCGGCGGGGTCGAGGCTGCACAGCTGTGCGATGAGTGCGGCGCCGGAGACCCCGTCCACCCCAGCGTGGTGCATCTTCGCGATGACCGCGATCCTGCCGTCGTCGAGGCCGCCGACGAACCACATCTCCCACAGCGGCCGGGAGCGATCCAGGGGTTGCGCGGCGATGTGGCCGCACAGCTCCGCGAGCTCGGTCCGGCTGCCCGGGGCGGGCACGCCGACGTGATGGACGTGCCGGTCGAGGTCGAAGTCGTGGTCGTCGACCCAGACCGGATGGTCGAGGTTGAACCTGCTGTCGGCCAGCTTCATCCGGAACTGGGGCACGGCGGTGAGGCGCGCTGCGAGTTCGTTGCGCAGGCTCACGTAGTCGTAGCCGCCCGGGACGGTGGACGGATCCAGCACGATCAGCCCGCAGATGTGGAGGAGCTGACTGGGGGTCTCGAGGTAGAGGAAACCGGCATCGAGCCCGCTGAGACGCTGCATGGAAACAAGGGTAGAACAGGTTCTAGAAATCCGGTCGGATTGCGCCGGTTTTCACCGCTGGAGGCGCGCGACCCCCGCCGGAGGCAGACCCGCGGCATAGGCAAGGACGTCACAGAACGCCTCCACGTGTGGGGTCAGCATGTCGGACTGCGGAGTCCATGATGCACGCAGTTCCAGTTGGTGGGCCCGTCCCGGCCCGGCGATGTCCCCGAACCGCACGGAGGTCGTCGCCGTCACCGTGCCGCCCAGCGCCGTGAGCGGTTCACCGTGCGCAGCGAGGGCGTCGACGAGCCAACTCCACGCGACCTCCGGCAGCAGTGAGTCCGCTGCCAGGCTCTCGTCGACGTCGGCCTGGATGTACGAGACGAGCCGGGTGGTCCCGTGCCACGCCTCGTCGCCGTCGGGGTCGTAGAGAAGGATGAGGCGGCCGAACGCGTCGCCCTCGGACTGCTCGGGCACCCGGTCCGTCTCGTCGTGCAGGACCTCGGCGCCCAGCGCGTAGCTGTAGGGCGCGAGCCGTTGCGGGGGCCGGATCGGCCCGACCTCGATCTCCGGGCGCACGGTGGCCGCGTTCATCGCATCGACTGCGGAACGGAAGCGGGCCGGCTCGGCGGGCGAGGTGGTCACCGAGCGGAGGTTAGTGCCGGTGACGCACCGCACGCGGGAGGCGCGCCGATTCCGGCGAACGGCACGGGCGTGGCAGCATGGGCAACGGGTCCGGACCACACGTCCCGTGTGCGCCCCGGCAGACGCTGCCCTGCGCGACGGCGCGCAGTGCCCGAAGAACGAGGATCGATGACCGGCTTGGAGAACACGAACGTCGGATCTGCGGTGCCCGCGGACTACCCCGCGCGGAGGATCCTGCCCCATGCGCCCCTGCTGGCGGCCGCTCGCGGTGAGAAGCCGGCCCACCGCCCCGTGTGGTTCATGCGCCAGGCCGGTCGCTCCCTGCCCGAGTACCGGGAGATCCGGGCCGGCATCGGCATGCTCGAATCGTGCTTCGATCCCGAACTGGTCTGCGAGATCACGATGCAGCCGGTGCGGCGTCACAAGGTCGACGCCGCCATCCTGTTCTCCGACATCGTCGTCCCGCTCAAGGCCGCCGGGATCGACCTCGACATCGTCGCCGGCACGGGCCCGGTCGTCGCGAACCCCGTCCGCACCGCCGCCGACGTCACCGCGCTGCCGACCCTCGAGGCCGAGGAGGTCGGAGCGGTCGCCCGCGCGGTCGGGTTGCTGACCCGCGAGCTCGGAGACACCCCGCTCATCGGGTTCGCAGGCGCGCCCTTCACCTTGGCCTCCTATCTCGTCGAAGGCGGCCCGAGCCGCAACCACGAGCGCACCAAGGCGCTCATGCACGCCGACCCGAAGACCTGGCACGCCCTCCTCGGCAAGCTCACCGATGTCGCCATCGCCTTCCTCCGCGCGCAGATCGGTGCCGGTGTCGACGCCGTCCAGCTCTTCGACTCGTGGGCCGGTGCCCTCTCTCTCGCGGACTACCGCGAGTACGTCCTGCCGCACTCCGAGCGTGTCTTCGCCGAGATCGCCGGTGCAGGGGTGCCGCGCATCCACTTCGGTGTCGGCACCGGTGAGCTCCTCGGCGCCATGGGTGAGGCGGGCGCCGACGTGGTGGGCGTCGACTGGCGCATCCCGCTCGACGTCGCCGCGACCCGCGTCGGCCCGGGCAAGGCCCTGCAGGGCAACCTCGACCCCGCGATCCTGTTCGCGGGCCGGGAGGTCGTCGAACGCGAGGTGCGCCGCATCGTCGCCGAGGCCGACCGTGCTCTCGAGGCCGGCGCTGTCGGACACATCTTCAACCTCGGTCACGGTGTCCTGCCCGACACCGATCCCGACGTCATCACCCGAGTGGTCGAGCTGGTGCATTCGCTGTGACCCCGCCGACGGTCGCGGTCGTCGGCGGTGGGATCAGCGGGCTCGTCGCCGCGTACCGGCTGCGTCGTTCGCTCGGCGCCGCCGCGCGGATCGTCGTGCTCGAACGGTCGACGCGGCTCGGCGGCAAGCTGCGCACGGTCCCGCTCGCGGGCGACCCGGTCGACGTCGGTGCCGAGGCGTTCATCGCACGCCGACCCGAGGTGCTCGCGCTCGTCGAGGAACTCGGCCTGAGCGACCACGTCGTCCACCCCTCGGCGGCCCGTCCCCTCCTGTACGCCGACGCGCGACTGCATCCGCTGCCGGCGGGCACGCTGATGGGCATCCCCGCATCCGCGCAGTCCGTCGAAGGACTCGTCGACGACGAGACCCTGGCACGCATCGCCGCCGAACCCACCGTGCCGTTCCACTGGGACCGGGACTCCGACGTCTCCGTCGCGGATCTCGTCCGAGCACGCTTCGGTGAGCAGGTGGTGCGGCGCAGCGTCGACCCGCTGCTCGGCGGGGTGTACTCGGGGCTGTCCGACACCGCGGGTGTCCGCGCCACCGTCCCGACGCTCGCGGCGGCGCTCGACGCCGGCGCGACGAGCCTGAGCGAGGCCGTCGCCCGCGCCCTGCCCCCGAAGACGGACGCCCCGGTCTTCGGGACGCTGCGCGAGGGCTACGGCGTGCTGATCGAGGCCCTCGTCCGCGAGGCCGACGCCGAGTTCCTCTACGGCACGGCGGCATCCGGACTGAAGCGCAGCGCCGGCCGGTGGTCGGTCGACCCGCTCGGCGAGGTCGACGGTGTGGTGCTCGCCGTGCCCGCCCCGGACGCCGCCCGGCTGCTCGCCGACAGCGTGAGATCCGCCGCGCAGTGCGCCGCGCAGATCCCGCTCGCCTCGTCGGTGGTGGTCGCGCTCGCGTTGCCGCACGACGCCGGCCTGCCGCAGAACTCCGGAATCCTCGTCGCGACGGGGGAGGACCTGTCGGCGAAGGCCTTCACGCTGTCGAGCCGCAAATGGCCCCACCTCGCCGAACGACCCGTCGCGCTCGCCCGCGCGTCGTTCGGACGGTTCGGCGACGACGCGCTCGTCGACGCGTCCGAGGCCGATCTGATCGCGCTGGCCCGCGCGGATCTCGCGACCGTCACCGGAGTCGACGCCGAACCGGTGGCCGCCTTCGTGCAGCGGTGGCACGGCGGGCTGCCGCAGTACCGCGAACACCACGACGAGATCGTCGCCGCCTTCGAGGCCGAGATCGCAGGGATCGACGGACTCGAGGTCGCCGGCGCGATGCTGCACGGTGTGGGCGTACCCGCATGTGTCGCAACAGGCACGGCCGCGGCCGCACGCCTGGCTGCACGAATGGAAGGATGAACGTCATGGCACGTCTCGACTACGACAAGCTCAATTCCACACTCCGTTACGCGATGTGGTCGGTCTTCCAGGTCCGGCCCGGCGTCCTCGGCGACGACCGCACCGCGGCGATCGAGGACGCGAAGGCGTTCTTCGCCCGCTTCGACGACACCGACGTGATCGTGCGCGGTATCTACGACGTGGCCGGCACCCGCGCCGACGCCGACTTCATGATCTGGACGCACGCCGAGCACATCGAGGATCTGCAGAAGTTGTACGCCGACTTCCGGCGCACCACGATCCTCGGCCGCGCGAGCACCCCGGTCTGGTCGAACACCGCACTGCACCGGCCCGCGGAGTTCAACAAGAGCCACCTGCCCGCCTTCATCGCGGGGGAGGAACCGGGCAACTACGTCTGCGTGTACCCCTTCGTGCGGTCCTACGAGTGGTACCTGCTGCCCGACGAGCAGCGTCGCAAGATGCTCGCCGACCACGGTATGGCGGCCCGCGGCTACCCCGACGTCCGCGCCAACACCGTTCCGGCCTTCGCGCTCGGCGACTACGAGTGGATCCTCGCCTTCGAGGCGCCGGAGCTGCACCGCATCGTCGACCTCATGCGCGACCTGCGGGCCACCGACGCGCGCCTGCACGTCCGCGAGGAGACCCCGTTCTTCACCGGACCGCGGGTCGACGTCGAAGCCCTCGTCGCGTCGCTGCCCTGACGTGACCTCGACGAGCGCGGTGCCACCCGAGGGAGAAGGTCGTCTGTTCTCCCAGATGGCGCACTGGGGGATGTTCTCGGCGCAGGCACGCGACGGCGAGGTCGTCGCCGTGCGCCCCTACGCCGGGGACCGCGACCCCTCACCGATCCTGGGGAACATCCCCGGATCGGTGCGGCACCGTGCTCGCATCGCCGGCCCGGCCGTGCGCCGCGGCTGGCTCGAGAACGGACCGGGACCGAGCTCACGACGCGGCGACGACGAGTTCGTCGCCGTCTCGTGGGACGAACTCACCGAGATCCTCGCGGGCGAACTGCAGCGTGTGAAGGACCGGCACGGCAACCGGGCGATCTTCGGTGGCTCCTACGGCTGGTCCGCACCCGGCCGGTTCCACCACGCCCAGAGCCAGGTGCACCGCTTCCTGAAGATGTTCGGCGGCTACACCCGCTCGGTGCACTCCTACTCGCTCGGCGCAACCGGCGTGATCATGCCGCATGTGGTGGGCACCCACTGGAAACTGTTCGCGCGCTCGACCTCCTGGGAGGTCATCGCCCGCGAGACCGATCTGATGGTGTGCTTCGGCGGGATCCCGCTCAAGAACACCGCCGTCAACGACGGCGGCACGAGCGATCACCCCACCCGCGACGCCCTCGACCGGATGCGGGCCCGCGGCGGACGGATCGTCTCGTTCAGCCCGATCCGCAGCGACGTGCACGGTGAGCACGAGTGGCTCGCGCCCCGGCCGGGCACCGACGTCGCGATCATGCTCGCCCTCGGCTACGTCCTGGCCACCGAAGGCCTCGCCGACCGCGAGTTCCTCGACCGCTACTGCACCGGCTACGACCGCTTCGAGGAGTATCTGCTCGGCCGCACCGACGGCGTCCCCAAGACCCCCGAGTGGGCCGCCGGACTGTCGGGCATCCCGGCCGGTACCCTCGTCGACCTCGCGCGGCGCATGGCCCGAGGCCGCACCCTGGTGTCGGTCACGTGGTCGCTGCAACGCGTGCGGCACGGCGAGCAGGCGCCCTGGGCAGGCGTGACCCTCGCCGCGATGCTCGGCCAACTCGGCGTTCCCGGAGGCGGTTTCGGCCACGGCTACGGTTCGATGAACGAACCCGGCCTCGCGCCCGTCCCGTATCCGCTGCCCACCCTCTTCCAGGGCAACAACGACGTCGAGGACTTCATCCCCGTCGCCGCGATCTCCGACCTGCTGCTGCGGCCGGGGGAGCAGTTCGACTACGACGGACAACGCCTGACCTTCCCCGACATCCGGCTCGTGTACTGGGCGGGCGGCAACCCCTTCCACCACCACCAGGACATCGGCCGGCTGCGGCGTGCCCTGCAGCGACCCGACACGATCGTCGTCCACGACCCGTACTGGACGCCGATGGCCAAGCATGCCGACATCGTCGTGCCGTCGACGACGGCGCTCGAACGCGACGATCTGACGTGCACGCGCAACGATCCGCTGCTCGTCGCGATGCAGGCCGCCGTCCCGCGGTTCGCCGACGCCCGCGACGACTACGACACCTTCACCGATCTCGCCCACCGTCTCGGTTTCGGCGAGAAGTTCACCGACGGCCGGACCTCGCGACAGTGGCTCGAGCACCTCTACGAGCAGTGGCGCGGGTTCGTCCTCGCCGACGACCGCCGGATCGAGGACCCACCGCCCTTCGACGACTTCTGGTTCGGCGGACCGGTCCGGATGCGGACCGAGGACGATCTGACGCTGTTCGAGGACTTCCGGTCCGACCCCGAGGCGAATCCGCTGCGGACCCCCAGCGGACGGCTCGAGATCTTCTCCGCCGACATCGACTCGTTCGGATACGACGACTGCGCCGGGCATCCCACCTGGTACGAACCCGACGAATGGCTCGGCTCCTCGCGGGTCGAGCAGTTCCCGCTGCACCTGATCGCCAACCAGCCGGCCACCCGCCTGCACGGGCAGCTCGATCACGGTTCGGTGAGCCAGGCGTCGAAGATCCGTGGCCGCGAACCGATCCGGATGCGTCCCGACGACGCGGCCGCGCGAGGTCTGGAGGCCGGCGACATCGTCCGCGTCTTCAACGATCGTGGTTCGTGCCTCGCCGGGGTGGTCCTCGACGACGGCCTGTTGCCGAACGTCGTCCAGCTCGCGACGGGAGCGTGGTACGACCCGCTGGATCCGTCCGATCCCGGATCGATGTGCGTGCACGGGAACGCGAACGTGCTCACCCCCGACGTCGGCACGTCGTCGCTGTCCCACGGCTGTACGGGGCAGCACGTGCTCGTCGACGTCGAGCGGTTCGACGGCGAGCTGCCGCCCATCCGGGCCTACGATCCGCCGGTCGTCCGGCAGCGCTGAGCGGTCACAGGCCGAGTGACGACTGGACCTCACGCAGGGTGGCTGCGGAGGCGGCCAGCCCCGCTTCCTCCTCCGGCGACAGCGGCACGTCGAGCACGGTGTGCGCGCCGCGCGCGTCGACGACGGTGGGAAGCGAGAGGCAGACGTCCTGCAGGCCCTGCCGCCCGGTCTGCAGCGTCGACACCGCGAGTACCCGGCGCTGGTTCCGCAGCACGGCCTCCACGATGCGGGCACTCGACAGTCCGATCGCGAGATTCGTGGCGCCCTTGCCGCGGATGATCTCGTAGGCGCTGCGCACGACCTCCTCGAAGAGTTCGGCGCGGGTGTCCGGACCGAAGACCGGGCGTCCGTCGACGGCGAAGGACTCCACCGGCACACCGCCGATCGTCGCACTCGACCACAGGGCGACCTCCGAGTCGCCGTGTTCCCCGACGACGAACGCGTGGACGTTCTCGACCGCGACGTCGGCGCGGTGGGCGAGCAGGTACCGCAGCCGGCCGGAATCGAGCACCGTGCCCGACCCGAAGATCCGGCCGTCCGCGATGCCGGTCGCCGCGATCGCGGCGCGGGTGACGATGTCGACCGGATTGCTGACGAAGACGATCACCGCCTCGGGGGAGACGGACAGCAGACCGGGAGTCAGGTCCCGTGCCAGGGCGACGTTCGCGGCCGCGAGATCCAGGCGCGACTGGCCGGGATGCTGCTTGGCCCCCGCGGTCACGACGATCAGATCGGAACCGGCGGTGACGGCGATGTCGTCGCTGCCCTCGATCCGGCACGACGGCGCGAACTGGGTGCCGTGGTTCAGGTCGAGGACCTCCGCGCGCACCTTCGCGGTATTCGTGTCGTACAGCGCGATCGCGTCTGCCGACCCCCGGAGCAGACATGCGTACGCCACCGCGGTGCCGACGCTTCCGGCACCGACGACGGACAGTTTCGTGTGTCGCCGGATTCTCGTACCCGTCTCGCTCATGCGAGGAATTGTGGCGTATACCGGCCGCTCGGTCGGTGACCTCGGGCCACATGATTCGGTCCGTATCAGGGCATTCCCTGCGGGCGGCCGGCCCGCCGCGAGGGCGGCGATGCGACTGCTCGAGGAGATCTACCCGAGCCGACCTGCCACTGTCCCGCAGCCGTTAGCCTCGGGACATGGCCGAGACCCCCTTCGATGCCGTCCTGTTCGACTTCTCCGGCACCCTCTTCCGGCTCGAGGAGGACGAGAGCTGGCTCGCGGACGTCACCGACCACGAGGGCAGACCCTTCGACGTGCACCGGCAGGCCGAACTCATGCGGCGGCTGACGCAACCCGTCGGGCAGCCCGTCGAGATGGACGCCGACGAGCACCACGCGTGGACCAACCGCGACCGAGAGCCGCGCTGGCACCGTGAGGCCTACCTGACGGTGCTGCGCAAGTCCGGCGTGGCCGATCCCGAGCAGGCACAGGCGCTCTACGAGAAGGTGACCGACCCCGACTGCTGGACCGTCTATCCGGACACCGTCCCCGTCGTCGAGGCACTCGCCGGCGACGGCATCGCGGTCGGCGTGGTGAGCAACATCGCCTTCGATCTGCGGCCGGCCTTCGCGCGCCTCGGTATCGACGACCTGGTGTCGGTGTTCGCGCTCTCCTTCGAGGTGGGCGCCGTCAAGCCCGAGCCGGAGATCTTCCGCTACGCAGTCGACGCACTGGGCGTCGACCCGCAGCGCACGTTGATGATCGGCGACAGCGAGAAAGCGGACGGTGCCGCCCGGTCGATCGGATGCGCCTTCGAACTCGTCGAACCGGCACCGACCGCCGAACGGCACGACGCGCTGTGGACCGCGCTGGCCGCGGCCGGGATCACTCCGACGGAACCAGGCGCAGGGAGATCGAGTTGATGCAGTACCGCTGGTCGGTGGGCGTCGGGTAACCCTCGCCCTCGAAGACGTGCCCGAGATGGCTGTGGCACGTCGCGCACACCACCTCGATGCGCCGCATGCCGAGCGAGTTGTCCTCGCGCAGGATCACGGCGTCGGAGTCGGCGGGGTCGAAGAACGACGGCCACCCGCAGTGGGAGTGGAACTTCTCGGTGCTGCGGAACAGTTCGGCACCGCACGCGCGGCATTCGTAGATGCCCTCGGTCTCGGTGTCGGTGTACTCGCCGACGAAGGGGCGCTCGGTGCCGGCCTGCCGCAACACGGCGAATTCGGCGGGAGTGAGCTTCGCACGCCATTCCTCGTCGGTGTGGACGACCTTGGGTGCGGGTTCGGATCGAGGAGCAGACGTCATGATCTCCACGCTAACCGCGGTCGGCGCACGCGTCACGTCTGCACCGGAAGCAGCGGGTCACGTCCGTGCCGGCTGCTTCTCCTCGAGCAGGTGCGACGGCTCGATTCCGTCCGCCAGGCGTCCCTCCCGCTTCGCGGCGAGGTAGCGGTCGAGCAGGACGGCGAAGACGACGATGAGCAGCAGCGACCAGCCGAAGGTGGTCTTCATGTACTCCGCCGCGCGACCGGCCTCCACCCACCGGCTCGACAGCCACGAGTCGTAGCTCAGGAAGCCGTAGACGGCGAGCCAGGCGGGCCAGTTCCGCATCACGGAATTCGGCAGCAGCACCGTCATCAGCAGCGGGAACAGCATCATCGAGTAGTACATCTGGCCGAGCGATCCGAGCAGGAACGAGGCCGCGAGCAACACACCGCCGGCGGTGCACACGAAGAACACCTCGTCGTGGCGGCAGTAACGGTAGAGCAGCCACACCGAGACCGCGACCATCACCGCGAGCACCGCCCGCAGGCCGAAGACCAGCCAGGCCGGGAGCCCGTAGTACATGCCGTTGCCGACGATTGCGCTGTTGAAGTAGTCGCGGGACTCGAGCAGGTACGGCACGGTGTGTTCGACGAACTGCCACGCGTCGACCGACAGGGGCCACGCGATGATCGTCAGCGCGATCGGGACGCCCGCGGCGGTGATGAAGACCTTCCACTGTCCGCGCACGAGTGGCAGGAACAGCAGGGGAGCAAGGATCGGTTTGACGGCGAAGGTCAGGCCGAGCGCAGCCCCCGCCCACAGATCACGTCGTTTGAGCAGCAGCGTCAGGAACGCGATCTCGCCGAGCAGGACGAGACCATTGATGTTCGTGAAGACGAGCGTGTTCGTCACCGTCTCGGACGCGAACGCGGCGAAGACCAGCACCGGCGCGATCGGCGAATCGAGTCGCAGACCGAACATGCGCAGCAACAGGTAGAGCGCGACGAGGATCGCGATCGCATTGGCGAGGATGAACAACCACCGCGACCGTTCGGGGTCGATCACCGCGATCGGGGCGATCAGCAGCGTGCCGGAAGGTGGGTAGAGATAGTGGGGATCGACCCACTGGAACTCGGCCGTGTACACCGGCCGGCGGTTGAGGAAGGCCAGCGCCGCGTTGTAGACCGGGGTGAAGTCGTCCGTCCGGAACCCGTTGACCGCTTTGATCACGACCCGGTGCAGAACCGTCAGTACGGCAAGGGGCCACACCACAGCCTTGACCACCTCGGCGGTCGTACGTGCGGTCCGGGGTTCGAGACTTCTGAGGAACACTACGGCACGGTACACCGCGGGCCTGCGGGCCCGTGCACACGCCCTGACCGCCGGCCGGGGAACGTCACGCGGGGCACAGGCTCCCGTTGGGTGGAAGTTCCCCGTCGGACAGATAGGCCTCCACCCGGGCCTGCACGCAACCCGAGTGCAGGACCGCCGAGTAACCGGCGCCCTGCCACGACAGCGACGCCCAGGCGATACCGCCCGCGGTGAGCACACCTGTCACCGACTCCACGCCGGCATTGCCCACGACGGGGTCCGCGGCACCCGAGGAGACGAGCACGGGCACGTCGAGTGCCGCCGGCAGCGGCGGGGGCGGCAGGCTCGGCCACGCCGCACATGCCGTCAGGCCCGTCGCCAGGTCCGCGCCGTAGAGCGGATACAGGGTCGACCAGCTCCGGGCGAGATCGCCCGCATGGGTCGGGGTCGGCCACCGCTGTCCGTCGCTGCACCGGGCGACGAACTGACCGTCCGTCGAGAGCCTCTCCTCGGCCGCGCCGACCAGTTCGATGAGCGGCATGACATCGCCGTCCCGTGCCGCCGCGAGGACGTCCGCCACCTCACGGACGCGGCCCTGCAGATCGCCGCGCGGCGTGCCGAGGACACCCGTCAGCGCCGTGAGGAACGAGTTGGCCGAGACCGGCGCGAGGTCACCCTCGGTGGCCTGCTCGTGCAGATCCTCGATCGCCGCGCGGGGATCGTCGCCCAGGGCGCAGTCGAGGGCGATGCACTGCCGCGTGAAGGCATCGACGGCGGCCTCTGCCCCGCGGGCCTGCGACTCGGCCATGAGCTCGGCGTCGGCGGTGGCCGCGGCGGGGGAGTCGAGGACCAGGCGGCCGACCGCGCCCGGATAGGCGGCGGCGTAGGCGAGCGCGACCGTCGCACCGTTCCCCACGCCGAGGAGGCCGATCCGGTCCACGCCCCACGCCTGGCGGAGGCGTTCGATGTCGTCGGCGGCGTGCGATGCGCCGAACATCAGCTGCTGGGGCTGCAGGTAGTCGGTGCACGAGACGGTCGCCTGTCGGCCCAGATCGGCGACACGTTCGGGTGCATCGCCAGTGCGGCCGAATTGCCCGAGATCGCCGAGACCACGACGGTCCGCGGGGAAGATGCAGTCGATCGCGAGCGAGTTGCCGATTCCGCGCCGATCCACCGCGACGATCGGGCGCATCGCCAGTGCACCGGACATCGGACCGGTCGCCATGCCGGTGAGTGCACGCGAGGACGCGATGTCGGCGCCGGTCGTGAGAACCAGCGGCGCCACGTCGGTGGGGGTATCGGGCAGTCGTGCCCGCATGACCGCCAGCGGGAAGGTGCCCGTCACGGTGCCGGCCGCATCGATCGGGGCGACGACCTCCGCGCACTCGAGAACGAGGCCCTGGGGGCCGGGCGGTGCGTCGAACGAGGAGAGTGTCTCGTCGGTGCAGTTCCGCCACGCCGGTTCGGCCGACGGCACCGGAAGGTCGGGCACCTCGGTCTCGTCCTGCGGGGTCCTGTCGACGGCGACACCGGGATCGTCGCGCACCACGGCGACGTCGGGACGTATCGACGGTCCTGCTCCGCACGCGGTCGACGCCGCGGCAACCGTGATCAACATCGCGGCGATCACTCCCGATCTGCGCATGCGCACAGCCTGCCAGGTTCACCGGCGGACGCGTGCAACCGGTGGTGGAGCGGCCGATCCGAAGTGTCCTCCCGGTGCATGACGCCGAGGTGAACGCCGTGTGAAGTAGGTCGCAATCCGGATTCGAGTGAGGATCCGAGCATGGTGCGGTCGTACCCTGGGCTAATGCACGAACGTCTCGTCGACCGCAATCCGGTGGTGCCTGCAGACCAGTTGGTGGCGCAGATGGTGCCCCCCGCGATGTTCGACGAGGTGAGCTTCGAGTCGTACATCCCGGATCCGAACGAGCCGAGTCAGGCGGCTGCGGTGAAGACCGCGGCAGAGTTCGTCGGCAAGATCGGGAAGATCCGCGGCGGCAAGCGCGGCCTGTTCGGCCGCCGCTCCCAGCCGCAGGGTGCCGGCCTCTACCTCGACGGCGGCTTCGGTGTGGGCAAGACCCACCTGCTCGCCTCGATCTTCCACAGCGCACCCGCCCCCAAGGCCTTCGGCACGTTCGTCGAGCTCACCCACGTCGTCGGCGCCCTCGGGTTCAACAAGGCCGTCGAGGAGCTGTCGAGCCACAGCGTGCTGTGCATCGACGAGTTCGAACTCGACGATCCGGGCGACACCATGCTCGTCTCGCGTCTTCTGACCGAACTGTCGGCCCGTGGCGTCTCGATCGTCGCGACCTCCAACACGCTCCCCGGCCAGCTGGGTGAGGGACGGTTCGCGGCACAGGACTTCCTGCGCGAGATCAAGAAGCTCGCGTCGATCTTCGAGACCATCCGCGTCGACGGCCCCGATTACCGTCACCGCGACCTGCCGCCCGCACCCGATCCGGTCGACTCGGCCGAGCTCGCCGAGCGCGCCGAAGCGATCCCGGGCGCCACGCTCGACGACTTCGACGAGCTGTGCGCGCACTTGAGCACGCTGCACCCCTCGCGTTACGGCAAGCTCGTCGAGGGTGTCCCCGCGGTCTTCCTCGAGGGCGTGCACCCGGCGAAGGACCAGTCTGTGGCCCTGCGTCTGGTGGTCCTCGCCGACCGCATGTACGACGCGAGCATCCCCGTGACGGTCTCCGGCGCCAAGCTCGACGAGATCTTCACGCCCGAGATGCTCGCCGGCGGTTACCGCAAGAAGTACCTGCGCGCGACGTCCCGTCTCCTGGCGCTGTCCCGCTTCGAGGTCGCCGCGGGCTGATCGGATACCCGGCGCTCGTGCGCGCCGGGTCGTCCTCACCCCATCACCGGCTCACTGCCGGAAGTTTCGTTCAGAGGGTGCGCTGCATGACGAAATCGTCGTGCGTCTGCGCGCCCACGACGAACGTGCGCGTGCCCACCACCTCGAAGCCCTGCTTCTCGTAGAAACGCCGGGCGCGGGTGTTCTCCTGGTTGACGCCGAGCCACAGGCCCGCCCGCCCGAGCGTGCGGCCCCGCGCGACGATCGCGTCCATGAGCGCCGCGGACACTCCGGAACCGTGGTGACCCGGCATCACGTACAGCTTGCTGATCTCGATCGCCGGCCGTGCCGTGAGCATCGCATCGATCGCCGGATCCTCGGGAGCGGCGTCCACTGCCATCAGATAGCCGACGATCTCCTCACCGGCGCGCGCCTCGAGAACGATGCGTTCGGGGGAGGACAGGTACTCGGCGAACTTCTCCGCGCTGAGGGTGCGCTCGATGAAGTCGGCGATGTCGTCCTCGGCGGCGTCCGGAGGGCAGGCGAGCGGGAAGGTCGCGGCAGCGACCTGGGCGATCGCCTCGGCATCCCAGATGCCTGCCTCGTCGACGGAGACCGCTTCTTCGAGTGGTGGCATGGACATGCACACCAGTGAAGCACTCGGACGGGACGATCCGGCAGGTGCCCCGCGTGTCGATGCGAGACGGAGACACGAGCCGGACGTGAGGCGGAAAAGGGTCCGGATATGGCTGAACCCCAGCCTTGGATGGGGGGTCATGGCTGGGGTTCGACACCATCGGGGGGATGGCAACATCCACGCTACATGAGGGATACCTCAGGTTCCAGCCGCACTGGTCACGGTTCCGTCACACGGTCCCGTGCATACGACTTGCACGAAATGTCGGTGCGTTGTACCGTCGCGGCTATGAAGCGCGTACTCGTAGTTCACCGCCGTAGCGGGGTCTGATTCGGACCGACCCCTCGCTGCGGGTCGTTGAGCTACGCGTCGGTCCTCCCTTCTCGTGGAAGACCACTACGAACGATGAACGCCTTCACCTCCTTCTCCGGTTTTGCTCCGATGTTCCCTTTCGGCACCCCTGATGCCGATCCGTTCTTCGCTCGCTACGGGCGTGCCCTTCCTCGCGGACTGCGCGAGGAAGCCTCCGGCATGAGCTGGACGGAGTTCGAATCCACCTACGGTGCCCAGCACGGCCCGGTCCGCCTCGGTGGCTGGACCGCGACGGCCCTGGGTGCGGGGCGCAGCGCCTTCGAGGCGACGATCGCGATCGGCGACACGATCCACACGGCATCCGCCACGACCTGCGGGCCGATCGCCGCAATGACTGCGATGCTGTACGACCTCGGGCTGAACATCGAGATCTTGTCGTTCCACCGCCACGACCTCGGTGGGATGTCCGCGACCTTCCTGTTGTGCCGTTCCGGCGAGCGCACGACCTGGGTGATGGGCACGGGCGGGACCGGCAACGAGTCGTCGCTGCGGGCGATGATCGCGGGGATCAACAAGCTCGGCGCGTGACGCGCCGGTCCGGTGCGGGGGAGTACTTCGCACCGGACCACCCGCAGTCGGATCTCTCACCGGGGTGACCCGGACGATCGGCCGGCTCCACGAACGAATGCGTCTCCACGAACGAATGAAGGCCCCCTTCGAAATGCGAAGGGGGCCTTCATCTTCTGTGCGCGATACTGGGATTGAACCAGTGACCTCTTCCGTGTCAGGGAAGCGCTCTCCCGCTGAGCTAATCGCGCCGGCATGGTGATCGCCGGAGTGGAGCGGATGACGGGATTCGAACCCGCGACCCTCACCTTGGCAAGGTGATGCGCTACCAGCTGCGCTACATCCGCATGTGCACGTTGTTTCGGTGAACCGGTTCGACCCACGTGCTGGTCGAACCTGGTGCGCGATACTGGGATTGAACCAGTGACCTCTTCCGTGTCAGGGAAGCGCTCTCCCGCTGAGCTAATCGCGCGAGGTGGAGACGGGAATCGAACCCGTGTGCACGGCTTTGCAGGCCGTTGCCTCACCACTCGGCCACTCCACCGTAAAAGGTCGAGTCCAACCTCTCGAGCGGATGACGGGATTCGAACCCGCGACCCTCACCTTGGCAAGGTGATGCGCTACCAGCTGCGCTACATCCGCATTCGCACCGTTCGGCGTCTTGCTCTCCGTGGTGCGGTTCAAAACAGTAGCCGAGCATCTACGAAACACACAAATCCGCAGGTCAACGGCGGAAAACCGGCAGATTTCGCGAACATGACGGCTCGATGGACCCATGGGAGGTGCCGAATCGGGCTTCCGAATTCGGCTTCGGGGCCGATCCTGCCGGCGGTCGCGCCCTCCGGGGCCTCCCGGGCGGAGGGGCGTGCCGCTCCGGGTGCCGACTCCTGCCCGCCCGCGTGCGCGCGCGTGCAGCGCCCGGACGCGCTGCACGGAACATCGCATCGAAACGCTGCGACCAGGCGATTCGTGTTCGTGGCGGGAGCGTGTTAGTGTTCCATCTCGTTCGAGCCGCTGCGAAGCGGCCCGGTCCCGTGGCTCAGTGGAAGAGCGTCCCGTTCACACCGGGGAGGTCGCTGGTTCGATCCCAGCCGGGACCACCGAGATCGACAGTGACGAAAGGCACCCCCGCAGGGGTGCCTTTTTTCGTACCTTGATGAAATCGTTGAGCGTGCGTGGCGCCCGGTCGGGCGGGTCGCCCGCGAGCGCTTGTTTCCTTCGAACCGCAACGGCCCCATCGGGCTCGACCACGCGTGTCGTGTGGGCACAGCTGTGGTGCTTGTGGCCGAAGTGCGCATAGTGATGGCAGGATCGTGGTCGTCGAGGAGGACACGTCCGGATGAGCGTTGCGGACAGCGAATGGCCGGTCGTGGGGGCGACCGGAGCGAGATTCGGATCCGGTCGGTCCCGTCGACGTCGGCGGCCGGCGGATCACGCCGTGCCGGTACGGAATCACCGCGAGCCGGGCCCCGTCGTGGACGAGGTCACGGCAGCCGAGGTGTACCGGCCCGCAGCGCAACCGGTCGACACAGCGCAACCGGTCGACAGAGCGCGATCGGTCGACAGAGCGCAGTCGGTCGGAGCAGCGCAGGCGGCCGGCCGGAATGCGGGCACCGGGACCAGTGTGGGAATCGAGGACATGAACCAGCCAGAGACGTCGTCGTTCGTGCGCCCGTTCGTACGGAGCGGGGGACGCACCCGAGCCGAGGTGGAGTTGCCTCTCGAAGTGCTCGTGTCGGCCGTCCCCTCCGCGATGGGCAGTGAGTCCGGTCCGGCGATGGACGAGCATCGCCTCGTGCTGGCGTTGTGCGCCCAGCCGAGATCGATCATGGAGATCGCGGCCCTCGCGCAGATCCCGCTCGGTGTCGCCCGCGTGCTCGTCGGCGATCTCGCGGCGACCGGCGAGATCACCGTGCACCGCACCGCAGACAAGGTGGGACCGAACGTCGAACTGCTCGAACGGGTACTGACGGGTCTCAACCACCTCTGAGGACTTCACGGCTCCCTGTGTTCGCGGTCCGCGCGGATGTCGATAGCATGAGGAAGTTGCCGTGTGCTCGCGGTCGTCGACCGCAGCACGTGCCCGGCGACGACCACGTATCAGGCATCGAGCCGAGGAGTCCGTCACAGTGACCACGCCCGCATCCGCGAAACCAGCCACGATCGTCCGGGTGCCCGCGGGGACCACTGCGGGCGCGGCGGTCCGTGACGCGGGTCTGCCCACCAAGGGATCCGAGACGATCGTGGTCGTCCGCGACTCCGAAGGCGCGCTGCGCGACCTGTCCTGGACGCCCGAAGCGGACGTCGAGGTCGAGGCCGTCGGCGCCGACACCGACGACGGCCGCAGCGTCATCCGCCACTCGGCCGCCCACGTGCTCGCGCAGGCCGTGCAGCAGGAGTTCCCGGAGGCCAAGCTCGGCATCGGCCCGCCGATCCGCGACGGCTTCTACTACGACTTCCAGGTCGAGCGTCCCTTCACGCCCGAGGATCTCGCGAAGCTCGAGAAGCGGATGAAGAAGATCGTCAAGGACGCCCAGCGCTTCTCGCGTCGCGTCGTCGACAGCCTCGAGGACGCCCGCGAGGAACTGAAGGACGAGCCGTTCAAGCTCGAACTCATCGACGACAAGGCAGGAAGCAGTGACTTCGAGCCGGACCCCGAGGTGATGGAGGTCGGTGGCAAGGAACTGACCATCTACGACAACCTCAACCCGCGCACGGGTGAGCTCGTCTGGAAGGACCTGTGCCGCGGTCCGCACGTGCCCACCACCAAGTTCATCCCGGCCTTCAAGCTCACGCGCAGCTCCGCGGCCTACTGGCGCGGCGACCAGGACAACGCCGGCCTGCAGCGCATCTACGGCACGGCCTGGGAGTCCACGGAGGCGCTCGACGCGCACCTCGAACTCCTCGCCGAGGCCGAACGCCGCGACCACCGCAAGCTCGGCAACGAGCTCGACCTGTTCTCGTTCCCCGACGAGCTCGGTTCGGGTCTGCCCGTCTTCCATCCCAAGGGCGGCATCATCCGCCAGGAGATGGAGAACTACTCGCGCCAGCGGCACGTCGAGGCCGGCTACGAGTTCGTGTACTCGCCGCACATCACCAAGGGTCAGCTGTACGAGGTCTCCGGTCACCTCGACTGGTACCGCGACGGCATGTTCCCCGCGATGCACATCGACGAGGAGCTCAACGAGGACGGCACCGTCCGCAAGCCGGGCCAGGACTACTACCTCAAGCCCATGAACTGCCCGATGCACGACCTGATCTTCCGGTCGCGCGGGCGCTCCTACCGCGAACTGCCGCTGCGCATGTTCGAGTTCGGGTCGGTCTACCGCTACGAGAAGTCCGGTGTCGTCCACGGCCTGACCCGCGTGCGCGGCATGACGCAGGACGACGCACACATCTTCTGCACTCCGGAGCAGATGCGCGACGAGCTCACCAGCGTCCTGAACTTCATCCTCGACCTGCTCAAGGATTACGGGCTCGACGACTACTACCTCGAACTGTCGACGAAGAACCCCAAGAAGTTCGTCGGCAGCGACGAACTGTGGGACGTCGCGACCGAGACGCTGCGCGAGGTCGGTGAGGCCTCCGGCCTGAACCTCGTGCCCGACCCGGGCGGAGCCGCCTTCTACGGCCCGAAGATCTCCGTGCAGGTCAAGGACGCGCTCGGCCGCAGCTGGCAGATGTCGACGATCCAGCTCGACTTCAACCTGCCCGAACGCTTCGAGCTCGAGTACACCGGCGCCGACGGTGCCAAGCACCGCCCCGTCATGATCCACCGCGCACTGTTCGGTTCCATCGAACGGTTCTTCGGTGTGCTCACCGAGCACTACGCCGGTGCCTTCCCCGCGTGGCTCTCGCCCGTTCAGGTCGTGGGCATCCCCGTGGCCGCCGACTTCGAGGGTCACCTGTTCGACGTCGTCGGCAAGCTGAAGGCGCAGGGGATCCGCGCCGAGGTCGACGTCTCCGACGACCGCATGCAGAAGAAGATCCGCACCCACACCACGCAGAAGGTGCCGTTCATGCTCCTCGCCGGCGAGCGCGACGTCGCGGCCGGCGCGGTCAGCTTCCGCTTCCGCGACGGCACGCAGGTCAACGGCGTGCCCGTCGACGAGGCCGTGCGGATCGTCGCCGAATGGGTCCGCCGCCGCGAGAACGCCTCGCCCACCGCCGAACTCGTCGGCTCCGGTGGGGAAGGCAGCCCGTCGTGACGGGCGACCGCACCCCGGGGCCCGCCGACATCCCAGCGACCGAGGACAGTCCCGCCTCGATGGTCGATCGCGGCGTGGGAGAGTCCGACCACCTGCAGCGCCTGTGGTCGCCCCACCGGATGTCGTACATCACCGAGTCCCCGCGGGGTCGCGACGAGCCGTACGAGCCCTTCACCGACATCCCGAAGATGTCCGACGAGGAGGGCCTGGTCGTCGCACGCGGCGTACTGGTGTACGCGGTGCTCAACCTGTACCCGTACAACCCGGGACATCTGATGATCGTGCCGTATCGCCGGGTGGCGAACCTCGAGGATCTGACGCCCGAGGAGAGCGCGGAGCTCATGCAGTTCGCGCAGCGCGCGCTCCGCGTCATCAAGCGCGTCTCGCGGCCGCACGGCTTCAACGTCGGCCTCAACCTCGGTGCCGCGGCGGGAGGCTCGCTGGCCGAGCATCTCCACCTGCACGTCGTCCCGCGCTGGGGCGGCGACGCCAACTTCATCACCGTCCTCGGTGGGTCGAAGGTGATGGTGCAGCTGCTGCGCGACACCCGTGCACTGCTCGCCTCGGCATGGGACGAGTGACAGCCCTCCCCGAGTCGTCGCGATCGCAGCGCACGGCCGTGGTGCCGTTCGCGTGCCGATCCACCGCGGGACGACCGCGCATTTCCGGCTCCACTCGTGGCAGGATCGGATTCCGGACACAACGGTCGGACAGGAAGACAGGGGTCGCGGGATGCTGAGCTTCTTCGGGCGTGCGTCGGTGTCGAAGGTCACCGCGCCGCTCGGCAAGGCGCTGATCCGTACCGGCCTGACTCCGGACGCCGTCACGCTCATCGGCACCGTCGCCACGATCGCCGCTGCCGTGACCCTGTTCCCCATGGGACACCTGTTCTGGGGAACGATGGTCATCTGGCTGTTCGTCATGTTCGACATGCTCGACGGCGCCATGGCCCGGGCCCGCGGGGGCGGAACACGCTTCGGAGCGGTACTCGACGCGACCTGCGACCGGGTCGCCGACGGTGCGATCTTCGGTGGTCTCGCGTGGTGGGCCGTCTACCACGAGCAGAGCCGCCCGTTGTTCGTCGCCACCCTCGTCTGCCTCGTGACCTCGCAGGTCATCTCGTATGCGAAGGCGCGGGCCGAGGCGAGCGGTCTGTCCGCCGACGGCGGCCTGATCGAGCGGCCCGACCGGCTCGTGATCGTGCTCGTGGGCGCCGGTCTCACCGGCCTCGGGCTCGACTGGGCGATCCACATCGCGATGTGGCTGCTCGTCGTCGGATCGGTGATCACGGTCTTCCAGCGGGTTCTCGCCGTCCGCAACTCCGCGGGTGCGCGCGAACTGCTTCCCATCACGCCCCCGGCCGGCGGGACGACGGAGACCCGGGACGACGGGGGAGCGCAGTGAGTGTCGGCGAGAAGGCGTCCGATCTCGCGTACGCGGGTGGCTGGCGCCTGGTCCGGGCACTGCCCGACGGCGTCGCGCGACGGTTGTTCGACGCCGGCGCCGACTATGCGGCGCGCCGTGGCGGCGGACCGCAGCAACTGCGCCGCAACCTCGCGCGGGTGCTCGGGGTGCAGCCGCACGAGGTGCCCGACGATCTGATCCGCCGGTCGGTCCGGTCCTACGCGCGCTACTGGCGCGAGGCGTTCCGCCTGCCGTCGATGGATCTCGACGCGACCGCGAAGTCGATCGATTCGTCCATCGAGGGCCGTGAGCACATCGAGGTGGCGCTCGCCGCCGGTCGCGGCGCGATCCTGGCGCTGCCCCACAGTGGGAACTGGGATCTCGCCGGCGTGTGGTGCGTCCGCTACTTCGGCGGATTGACCACGGTCGCCGAGCGCCTGCGTCCCGAGTCCCTCTACCGCCGTTTCGTGGACTACCGCGAGGGTCTCGGTTTCGAGATCTTCCCCTCGAGCGGCGGGGAGACGCCTCCGTTCGGGGAGCTGGCCGTGCGGTTGCGCGACAACCGGATCGTGTGCCTGCTCGGCGAACGCGACCTCGCTCGCAAGGGAGTCCCGGTCACCTTCTTCGGCGAACCGACCCGCATGCCCGCCGGACCGGCGAAACTGGCCATCGACACCGGTGCGGCACTGTTGCCGGTGCACTGCTGGTTCACCGAGGACGGCTGGGGGTTCCGTGTGGATCCGGAGCTCGACGTGAGCGTCGGGATCGACGCTGCCACACAGGCCCTCGCCGACCGGTTCGCCGCCAACATCGCCGCCCACCCCGAGGACTGGCACATGCTGCAACCGTTGTGGCTCGACGACCTGTCGGAGGCCCGCCGCGCCCGGATGGAGGCGTAGGTGAGGATCGGGGTGGTCTGCCCGTACTCCTTCGACGTTCCCGGTGGAGTACAGGCACACGTCGTGGATCTCGCGGAGGTCCTCATCGGCCGCGGGCACGAGGTGAGCGTGCTCGCTCCCGCGTCGGAGACGACGCCCCTGCCGGACTTCGTCGTCTCCGCCGGTCGCGCCGTCGCCATTCCGTACAACGGATCGGTCGCGCGCCTGAGTTTCGGTCCCGTCTCCTACGCGCGGGTCCGCCGCTGGATCAACGACAACGACTTCGACGTCCTCCACATCCACGAACCGAACGCGCCGAGCCTGTCGATGCTCGCGCTCAAGGTGGCGGAAGGGCCGATCGTGGCGACCTTCCACACGTCGACGACGAAATCGCTGGTGCTCAGCACCTTCCAAGGTGTCCTGCAGCCCTATCTCGAGAAGATCAGCGGCCGGATCGCGGTGTCCGAGCTGGCCCGGCGCTGGCAGGTCACCTCTCTCGGCGCCGACGCGGTCGAGATCCCCAACGGTGTCGACGTGCCGTTCTTCCGGCACGCCCCGCTGCTGCCGGGCTACCCGCGACCGGGCCGCACGGTGCTGTTCCTCGGCCGGTACGACGAATCCCGCAAGGGCATGGATGTCCTGCTCGGAGCGTTGCCGGCTCTCGTCGCCCGGCATCCCGACATCGAGATCCTCGTGGTGGGGCGCGGCGACGAGGAGCGGTTGCGGAAGGAGGCGGGGCGCTACTTCCGGCACCTGCGCCTGCTCGGGCAGGTCGACGACGACGAGAAGGCGTCCGCGATGCGCAGCGCCGACGTGTACTGCGCGCCGAACCTCGGTGGTGAGAGTTTCGGCATCGTGCTCGTCGAGGCCATGGCGGCGGGGACGGCGGTCGTCGCCTCCCAGCTCGACGCCTTCCGCCGTGTGTTGCGCGACGGACAGGCCGGTGTCCTCGTCCCGGTCGGCGACGCCGACGCGCTCGCACGCGGCATCCTCGAGGTCCTCGACGACGACGACCGCCGGCAGGCGCTGGTCGACTTCGGATCCACGGTGGTCGAGGCGTACGACTGGCCGGTGGTCGCTGATCAGATCCTGCGGGTCTACGAGACCGTCACCGTCGGTGCCGGCCCGGTGCGGGAGGTCCGGTCGTGACGGTCAGTGCGGTGACGATCCTCGTCCTGTCGCTGGTCGCCGCCGTGGTCGTGGCGATCGGTGTGTGGGCCTATTCCACCGCCAACCGGCTCGACCGTCTCCACGTGCGCTCGGATCTGTCCTGGCAGGCACTCGATGCGGCCCTGGCGCGCCGCGCGGTGGTCGTGCGGAGCATCGCCGCGTCGATCCCTGTCCCGGAGGGACGCGCACTCGCCCAGCTCGCCGACACCGCCGAGCGGGCCGACCGCGACCGGCGCGAGGAGGCCGAGAACGCGTTGTCGGCTGCCCTGGCACGCCTCGAGACCGGCCGGCTGCGCCCCCAGCTCGTGGCCGAACTCGCCGACGCGGAGGCACGCGTGCTCATCGCCCGCCGCTTCCACAACGACGCGGTACGCGACACCCTGGCGCTGCGCACCCGACGACCGGTCCGCTGGCTGCACCTCGGGGGAACCGCGCCGCTGCCCACCTACTTCGAGATCGCCGAGCGGGCGGGTGCGGTCGCCACCGCGTCTCCGGCCGTTCCCGGCACGGCTCCTTCTCCGAGCGCGACCCCTGCCTCCGGCACTGCCACTGCTCCCGCTGCGCGCACCACCCCCGTGCCGGATCGGGCACGCACGTCGGCCCGCGTCGTGCTGCTCGACGAGGACGGCCGGGTCCTGCTGCTGCGCGGACACGACCCGGCGGTGCCCGAGCGGCACTTCTGGTTCACGATCGGCGGCGCCGTCGAACCCGGCGAGGACCTCGCGTCGGCCGCGCTCCGCGAGCTCGCCGAGGAGACCGGCCTGCGGGTCGAGCGCGACATCCTGTGCGGGCCGATGTGGCGGCGCGTGGCCGTCTTCCCGTTCAACGGCGAGGTCCTGCACTCGGAGGAGCTGTTCTTCGCGGTGCGGGTGCCGTCCTTCGAACCCGCAGCGGACGGCTTCACCGATCTCGAGCGGAGCATGCGCCTCGAACACCGCTGGTTCGGCGACGACGAACTGCAGACGCTCGTGCAGTCCGGGAACCCGGTCTACCCGCACGATCTGCCCGAGCTGCTCGACGAGGCGCGGCAGGTCGCGATGCGGCGGCTCGAGCCGGAGATCCGCGCGATCCACTGAGCCCGAGGCTCCCCCTCACACGAGCGTCGACCGGAACGACCAGGCGTCCTGCAGCCGGGCGTAGAGCCCGCCCGTGGCGACCAGCTCGTCGTGCGTGCCGTCCTCGACGATCCGGCCCCGGTCGAACACCAGGATTCGATCGGCGACCCGCGCACTGTGCAGGCGGTGGGCGATCGTCACCGTGGTGCGTCCCCGTCCGATCGATGTCAGCGCCCGCTGCAGGCGCACGTCGGTTCCTGCATCGACACCGCTGGTGACCTCGTCGAGGACCAGCAGGTCGGGGTCGACGAGCGCGGTGCGTGCCAGCGCGACGAGCTGGCGTTCGCCGACCGACAGCGCCTCACCCCGCTGGCCGGTGCGGGTGTCGAGTCCGTGCGGTAGGTCGCGGGCCCAGTCGTCGAGCCCCAGCTCGGCAAGGATCGCTTCGACGTCGTGCCGGTCGGCTCCCGGACGGGCGACGGCGATGTTCTCGAGGACGCTGCGATCGAACAGGAAGGGATCCTGGGGGACCACGGCGACACGCCGGGCGAGCGACCCGTCGTCGATGCTCGCGACGTCGACACCGGCAAAGCGGACGGTGCCGGTCGTGGGGTGCAGCTGCCGGGTGAGCAGCTTGGCGAAGGTGCTCTTGCCCGAACCGGTCTCGCCCACCACCGCGACCTGCTGCCCGGCACCGATCCGCAGGTTTAACCCGCTCAGGACCGGGCGTCCGGGGACGTAGCCCACCTCGACGGCGTCGATGTCGACGTCGAACATCCCGGGTCGCAGCGGCGTCGCGATCTCCTGTGCGACCGCGTCGGTCTCCAGGTCGAGGATCGCGAGCACCCGGCGCAGTCCCGCCTCCGAGTTCTTGGCGTCGGCCAGTGTGTTGACGGCGAACTGCAGAGGCCGGACGAAGAACGTCACGAGGAAGACGAAGGCGACCACCGTCCCCACGGTGATCGACGAACCCACACCGGAGGTGCCGAGGCCGAGCGCGACCCCGCCGCACATCACCGCGATCGTGATGAGCGTGTCGATGCTCTGGCCGACGGAGAACGAGGCGCTCATCGGCAGCAGCGTGCGGACCTGTGCGTCCGCCGTCGCATCGATCCGCGAATGCACCCGGGTCCGGACCCGCTCGACGGCGCCGGCGGCCCGGATCGTGTCGATCCCGGTGAGGGTCTCCGCGAACGCCGCGTACAGCTGCCCGATCCGCGAGCGCACCACGTCGAACCGGCCCGCGATGATCCGCTGCACGTAGCGGCCGACGAGCGGCACGACGCACGCGACCAGCGCCGCCAGGATCGCCAGCGGCCACGAGTACACCGCCATGACGATGAACGCGATCGTCATCTGGGTCAGGTTCTGGACGAGGGTCATGCCGCCACCCTGGGCGAACACCGTCACCGCATCGAGGTCGTCGGTGCTCCGGGCGACGAAGCTGCCCTGCGCGCCGGATTCCAGACGGGTGGGAGGCAGCCGCAGGGTGTGGTCGAGCACCCGGATCCGCAGGGCGGACACGACGTCCTCGACGGTCGAGATCAGACGACGGTTCATCAGCGACGAGCCGACGCCTGCGACCAGCACGGCTGCCATTCCCAGGAGCGCGCACCAGACGACGATCCGGGTGCGCTCCTCGGAGGTGACTGCGGTGAGCAGACCGTGATCGATCGTGTACTGCACCACGACGGGAACGACGATGCGTCCCACCGCCGCGAGCGCGGCGAACGCCAGGGTGGCGGCCAGGCCGGTCCGCACCGACGGGACGAGCCGGGCGACGCGGCGGAGCAACGCGACGGTGCCGAGTCGTTCGGTGTCGGTCCTTTCGGCGTCCGGTTGTGGGGATGCGGTGGGGGACACGGTCATCGGGTCGCCCCCTCGAGTTCGGCCGTGCGTGCATTGTCGTCGTAGGCCGTCACCAGATCGCGGTAGGCGGGCACCGATGCCGCGAGACCGGCGTGAGTGCCGGTCGCGACCACCCGGCCCTGATCGACGAAGACCACCTCGTCGGCGAGTGAGATCATCGCCGGACGGTGTGCGACGACGAGGATCGTGGTCTCCGATCGTCCCTGCGAGAACTCCGCCCGCAGGTTGTCGACGACGGCACGCTCCACGGCGGGATCGAGCGCGGACGTGGCGTCGTCGAGGACGAGCACACGGGGTCGCCGCACGAGTGCCCGAGCGAGGGCGATGCGCTGACGCTGGCCGCCGGACAACCGCGCGTGACCGTCGCCGATCACGGTGTCGAGACCGTCCGGCAGTTCGTCGACGAAGCCGGCCTCGGCGAGCGCGAGCGCGCGACGGACCGCTGCCTCGTCGATCCCGTCGTCCCACAGGGTGAGGTTGTCGCGCACGGATCCGGCGAAGACGAACGGGGTCTGGGTGACGAGAGCGACGTGTCGTGCCGTGTGATCGGGTGGTGTCGTGGCCAGGTCGACGTCGTCGAGGGTCACGGTGCCCGAGGTGGGCGGGAACAGACGAGTGAGCAGCGCGACGAGGGTGGACTTGCCGGAACCGTTGCGCCCGACGAGCGCCACGATGCGTCCCGGGCGCAGATCCAGGTCGACCGAGTCGACGGCGGGACGGTCGGCGTCGGCGAAGCGGTAGGAGACGGCATCGGCGCGCAGACGGGCCGGAGCCGCCGAGTGGGGGACGGAGGCCGAGCCGGACGGCTCCGGTTCGGCCTCGGCCAGTACCGTCTCGACGCGGCGGCGACCGACGACACCGGCCGGCAGGACGGCGAGGAAGCGGCCGATGACACCGAGCGGCATCGCCATGGTGAGCAGCAGGTAGACGACCGAGACCAGGGCGCCGATGGTCACCGCACCGGCCTCGATCCGCACCACGCCCACGAGCAGGACCACGAGGACCGCGAACGACGGGGTCAGTTCGATGAGCGGGTCGAAGATCGCCCCGACACGACCCGCGGACCGATTGGCCCTCGCGAGTTCGTGTGCGGCGCCGGCGAATCGCCGCGTCTCGTCGTCGGTCGCTCCGAGCGTGCGGATGACCTGGGCGCCGGCGATCGCCTCGTGCGCGAGCGCGGCGACCTCGGCGCGGCGCGACTGCACCTGCCGGGCGCGCGGCGACAGGACCCGTTGGTAGACCACGTTCGTCGCGATGAGCGCGGGGATGAGCACGGCCGCGATCACACCGAGCCGGGTGTCCGTGCGGAAGACCTGGACGAGCACCGCCAGGAGCATGCCGGTCATGCCGACCGCGAACGGGAAGTGCTGCATCGGGGCGTGGGCGGAGTCGGCGTCGGAGACGGCATGGGCGAGCAGACGACCGGTGGGATGACCTCGGTGCCAGCGCGATCCGGAATCGAGATAGTGATCGGCCAGGCGCGTGCGCGTGCGGGCCAGTCCGCGGAACTGGACGGTGCCTCCCGCGAACGTGCGGGTCACGATGCTCAGGACGCGCAACAGAGCGACGCCGATCAACGCGAGAGCCGTTGCCACAGCGATGCCGGTGGACAGCTCGCCGCGTTCGAAACTCCCGAGGACGAGATCGTCGGTGGCCGAGCCGATCACGTCGGCGAACAGCACCGTGCACAGGCCGTTGGCGATGCTCGCGCCGATCGCGGCCGCCGCGGGGACGGGGAATCGGCGACAGTCCTCGACCATCATCGCGATCCCTGCCCGGAAGGTGGCTCCGCGGAGCGGTTCACGAGCAACAGGGCGGTTCGGTGCCACGGGCATCCCAGCCTTTCGTCGGTTCCCGGACATCCGCGTGAACCCTCGAGGTGAAACGGCGGAGTGCGCCCACGGCCGTGGGCGCACATCCCTCCCATCATGAGCATCGGCAACGATCCGGGCGACGGTTCGAGTCGGCGTGATCGAAAACCTCCGGAGCCCGGTCGGGGGAGTGGACCGGCAGCGTGCAGTCCAGTTGTTGTCAACTGGCTATGGGGGTGGCTCGGATACGGTCCTAGGCTGGGGTCCGCTGCCCGTCGCCCGTGCGCCGGCAGTATTCGCCGATCCGTCCACCGAGGAGGAATCCCCATCGTGACCAGCCCCGATACCGCCCCCGTCACCGGCACCGCCCGCGTCAAGCGCGGCATGGCCGAGATGCTCAAGGGCGGGGTGATCATGGACGTGGTGACCCCCGAGCAGGCGAAGATCGCCGAGGACGCCGGCGCGGTGGCGGTCATGGCCCTCGAACGCGTGCCCGCCGACATCCGCGCGCAGGGCGGCGTGTCGCGCATGAGCGATCCCGACATGATCGACGGCATCATCGAGGCCGTCTCGATCCCCGTCATGGCCAAGGCGCGCATCGGCCACTTCGTCGAGGCGCAGATCCTGCAGGCTCTCGGGGTCGACTACATCGACGAGTCGGAGGTGCTCACCCCCGCCGACTACGAGAACCACATCGACAAGTTCGCGTTCACCGTGCCGTTCGTGTGCGGCGCCACGAATCTCGGTGAGGCACTGCGCCGTATCAACGAGGGTGCGGCGATGATTCGCTCGAAGGGCGAGGCCGGCACCGGCGACGTCTCGAACGCCACGACCCACATGCGCCGGATCCGCCAGGAGATCCGGCGCCTGACCTCGCTTCCCGAGGACGAGCTCTACGTCGCCGCCAAGGAATTGCAGGCCCCCTACGACCTCGTCGTCGAGGTCGCCCGCGCCGGCAAGCTGCCCGTCACCCTCTTCACCGCCGGTGGCATCGCCACCCCCGCCGACGCCGCGATGATGATGCAGCTCGGGGCCGAGGGCGTGTTCGTCGGATCCGGAATCTTCAAGTCGGGTAACCCTGCCCAGCGTGCGGCCGCGATCGTCAAGGCCACCACCTTCCACGACGATCCCGACGTGCTCGCGAAGGTCTCGCGGGGTCTCGGCGAGGCGATGGTCGGTATCAACGTCGACGAGATCCCGCAGCCGCACCGGCTCGCCGAACGCGGCTGGTGACCGCTCTACCGGGGTGCGTGCAGGGCGAGCAGGGCGACGTCGTCCTGCACGCCCGCTCCGAGCGTCGCGAGCGCCTCGCGGACGGCCCCGACCGCTTCCGCCGCGCTCGTCGGCTTCGACGCGCGGACATGGTCGAGGAGCCGATCCTCTCCGAAACGTTCGCGGGTCTCACCGGAGACGAGCGCCTCGGTCACCCCGTCGGTGTACAGCAGCAGTGTGTCGCCGGGGCGCAGCGCGAAGGTGTGCTCGACGAGCCGCGGCGTGGGCAGCATCCCGATCAGCTGTCCGCCGATCGTGGGGAGATAGTCGACGTTGCCGTTGGCGCGCACGAGGAGCGGCGGCGGATGCCCACCCGAGGCGAGACGGATGTCGACCCGTCCCGTATCCGGGTCGGGAGCGACCGTACCGAAGGTGAGCGTGCAGAAGGGGGCTCGCGTCTCGCTGTCGCGTTCGTCGAGCAGGGTGGTGTTGAGCGTCCTGAGCGCCGCGGACGGGAACGTCTCGTAGACCGCCGCGGCGCGCAGCGTGTAGCGGACGATCGACGTCACCGCCGCTGCGCGAGCGCCTTTTCCGCACACGTCGCCGAGGAACAGCCCCCACGTGCCGGTACGCGCGGGGAACAGGTCGTAGAAGTCGCCGCCGACCTCGTCGGGGGACGCGATGTGGTAGTACGCGTCGACCTCGAGTCCCGGTACCGCGGGCAGGCTCGGCGGAAGGAGGGTCGCCTGGAGCGTGGCGTTGATCTTGCGGAGCCGCTCGCGCTCGAGTTCGGCCTCGCGACGGGCACGGAGCAGTTCGGTCTCGTAGGCGCGGCGCTCACGAGCGTCGAACAGCATCGTGCGGATCAGCGCGGGCCTGCCCTCGGCGTCCGGTTCGACCACCGAGGCCGCCAGGACCGGCAGCCGCGTCCGGTCGGCCCGGACGAGTTCGAGGGCGATCCCGTTGATCTGCCCGTGCATGACGAGGAGCGGCGCGTAGTGGGTCTCGTGGTAGATGCGGCCGCCCACGCTGAGCAGGTCCGAGAAGTACCGCTTGCCGACCAGCTCGTCGCTCGGGAATCCGAGCCAGTCCGTCAACGTCCGGTTCACGTCCGTGATACGGCCGTCCGGGAGCGTCGTCAGGAATCCGCACGGCGCGTTGTCGTAGAGCGCGTCGCCGTGTCGGATACGGGGATCGAGGGTCCGATCGGTCGTCGCCGTCACCCCGATCGGCGCGCGAACGCCGCGATCGCGGCTGCTGTCTCTTCGGGTGCGCTGAGCTGCGGGCAGTGGCCGGTCGCGTTCAGGGTCACGAGTTCGCTCCCGGGGATCTGCTCGTGAACGAAGGCACCGACCTCGCGCGGAGCGATCGCATCGTGGGCGCACTGGGCGACGAGCGTGGGCACCGACACCGCGGCCAGATCGGAGCGGTTGTCGGCCAGGAAGGTCACCCGGGCGAAGACGCGCGCCACCTCGGGATCTGTGCGGCAGAAGATCTCGGCGAGTTCGTCGCCGAGCTCCGGCCGTTCCGGGTTGCCCATGATGACCGGCGCCATCGACTCGGTCCAGCCCAGATAGTTCGCCTCGAGGGATTCGAGCAACTCGTCGATGTCGTCGGTGCTGAACCCACCGCGGTAACCGGTGGCCGGATCGTCGATGAAGCACGGGGACGGTGCGAGCAGCACGAGACCGGAGAAGATTTCCGGGGCAGCGGCGGCCGCGAGGACACCGATCGACGCGCTCACCGAGTGGCCGACGAAGAGCACCGGACCGAGATCCAGGCTCCGGCACAGGTCCACGACGTCCTCGGCGTAGGTCTCCATCCGCGAATAGCGCTGGGGATCCCACGCGGTCGCATCGGAACGCCCGGAGCCGACGTGGTCGAACCGCACCACGGTGAAGTCGGGTTCGAGCAGCGGGATCACCAGGCGCCACAGGTGCTGGTCACAGCCGAAACCGTGCGCGAGGACGACCACCGGGCCCTCTCGGTTGCCCGTGATCGTCACGCTGTTCCTGCGCACCACATCGGTGACTTGTCGCATTGCACCCCCTCCGTTCTCCCGAGGGTGTCATATTCGCAACTCGATAGCGATCCCGGTTCTCCCACCACTTCCCGGGGACACGGCGTTCGGTACACGTCCGTGCAGCTAGCCTTCTTGCGTACGGTGCACAGAAGGAGTTCCCATGGCGAAGATCGAGCAGATCCTGGCGCTCGAACAGATCGAGAACGACATCTTCCGGGGTATCGCGACGGAGACGTTGCTGCCGCGGACGTTCGGTGGTCAGGTCGCCGGTCAGGCGCTCGTATCGGCGGTCCGCACCGTCGATCCCGACTTCGGGGTCCACTCGCTGCACGGCTACTTCCTCCGGCCGGGGAACCCGACGATGCAGATCGTCTATCTCGTCGACCGGATCCGCGACGGCCGCTCCTTCTGCACCCGGCGCGTGACGGCCGTCCAGGACGGCAAGGCGATCTTCACCATGTCGGCGTCGTTCCACGTGCGCGACGAGGGGATCGAGCACCAGGACACGATGCCGCGCGTGCCGGCTCCGGAGGAACTGCCCGATCCGGAGACCGTGGTCGACGACGCAACCCTGCTGTGGGCGAAGAAGGAATGGGCCGAGTGGGACTTCCGGTTCGTTCCCCGCGACCGGATGGACTCGTCGAGCAGGATGGCCGCACAGCAGCAGCTGTGGTTCAAGTCCCGCGAGATCCTCCCCGACGACCCGGTCTTCCACGTGTGCACGCTCGCGTACATGAGCGACATGACGTTGCTCGGCTCGGGGAGTGTCGGCCACGACGACGAACGGACGCAGGGCGCATCCCTGGACCACGCGATGTGGTTCCTGCGGCCGTTCCGCGCCGACGACTGGCTGCTCTACGACCAGACGTCACCCTCCGCCGGGCTGGGGCGCGCACTGACCCAGGGGCGGATCTTCGATCGCAACGGCAACATGGTCGCGGCGGTGGTGCAGGAAGGACTCACGCGGTACCTGCGCGAGTCCTGAACGAGGGCGTCCCCGACGAGGACGCCCTCACGGAGTGCCTGCACACCGGCGACCCCGGACGGACAGGCAGGCAACGGTGACCACTTCTTCCCCCACGATCGGCGTCCTGGCACTGCAGGGCGACGTCCGCGAACACCGCAGTGCTCTCGAGGCGGCGGGTGCGCGGACGATCGCGGTGCGGCGCGAGCGCGAACTCGACGAGGTCGACGGCATCGCCCTCCCCGGCGGCGAGTCCACGACCGTCAGCCGGCTGTTACGCGTGTTCGATCTGCTCGAGCCGTTGCGGAGCCGGTTGAAGGCGGGCCTGCCCGCCTACGGTTCGTGCGCCGGCATGATCCTGCTCGCCTCCCGGGTACTCGACACCACCGAGGACGCCGAGCACCTCGACGCCCTCGATATCGTGGTGCGCCGCAACGCGTTCGGCCGTCAGGTCGACTCGTTCGAGACCGACCTGCCGCTGACCGGCCTCGACGACGGTCCGGTGCGCGCGGTGTTCATCCGCGCGCCCTGGGTGGAGGAGGTCGGGCCCGACGTCGAGGTCCTGGCCACGGTGCCGGACGGGCCGGCGGCGGGCCGGGTGGTCGCGGTGCGACAGGGTGCCGTGATCGCGACCTCCTTCCATCCCGAGATCACCGGCGACCATCGCGTGCACCGGTTGTTCGTGGAGACCGTGCGCTCGGCCACCTGACCGCGGAGTGCGCCCGACGACCTCGGCGACATGACGACACGGCCACCGTGCGGTGGCCCACAGCGGGAGCGAGTAGAATCGACGCTCCGACCTGTCGGTTGACGCCGACCACACTTCGCCGGAAGGGGCTCGAAGCGAATGAGCGGCCACTCCAAATGGGCCACCACCAAGCACAAGAAGGCGGTCATCGACGCCAAGCGCGGCAAGATGTTCGCGAAGCTCATCAAGAACATCGAGGTGGCGGCTCGGACCGGCGGTGGCGACCCGGCAGGTAACCCGACCCTGTTCGACGCCATCCAGAAGGCGAAGAAGAGCTCGGTCCCGAACGACAACATCGAGCGTGCCCGCAAGCGCGGCGCCGGTGAGGAAGCCGGCGGTGCCGACTGGCAGAACATCACGTACGAGGGCTACGGCCCCAACGGTGTCGCGCTGCTCATCGAGTGCCTGACCGACAACCGCAACCGCGCCGCCGGTGAGGTCCGCACGGCGATGACCCGCAACGGCGGCAACATGGCCGATCCGGGTTCGGTCGCCTACCTCTTCACCCGCAAGGGTGTCGTCGTGCTCGAGAAGAACGGCCGCTCCGAGGACGAGATCCTCGAGGTCGTCCTCGAAGCGGGCGCCGAGGAGATCAACGATCTCGGCGACTCCTTCGAGATCGTCTCCGAGGCGTCCGACCTGATCGCCGTGCGTACGGCGCTCGTCGACGCCGGCATCGACTACGACTCGGCCGACCCCGACTTCCGGGCCTCGGTCGAGGTGCCCGTCGACGCCGAGGGCGCGCGCAAGGTCATGAAGTTGGTCGACGCGCTCGAGGACTGCGACGACGTGCAGAACGTCTACACGAACGTCGACATCTCCGACGACGTGCTCGCCGAACTCGACGCCTGAGCGACGCTCTCGTCGTACTCGTCCCCGAGCGACGCTCGTCGTACTTGTCGCAGCGGCCGGGGTCGCGTGTCGGTCTCCCGGCACCCGACCCCGGCCGCTATGCTCTCGAACAGGCGTTCGCAATCGTGCGGAGCGGGGTCGGGTCCGTCGGATGTGTCGGAAACCGGCCGTATTCGGGTGTCGAGAGGTGAGTCGGGTGCGCGTGATGGGTGTCGACCCCGGTCTGACCCGCTGTGGTCTGGGGATGGTCGACACGGGACGTGGACGCGACGTGATCCCCGTCGCCGTCGGGGTCATCCGCACCTCGCCCGACCTCGACCTCGAGCACCGACTCCTCAAGGTGTCCGACTCGGTCGAGGAGTGGATGGACCGCTACGAGCCCGACGTCGTCGCGATCGAGCGGGTGTTCTCCCAGCACAACGTGCGCACCGCGATGGGCACCGCGCAGGCCGGCGGTGTCGTGGCCCTGGCCGCGGCGCGTCGCTCGATCCCGGTCATGTTCCACACGCCGAGCGAGGTGAAGGCCGCGGTCACCGGCAGTGGCACGGCCGACAAGAAGCAGGTGACCACGATGATCACCCGCATCCTCAAGCTCGACGCCGCGCCGAAGCCGGCCGACGCCGCCGACGCGCTCGCGCTGGCCGTCGCACACTGTTGGCGGGCCCCGCTGATCGCCAGACTCGCGGCCGCCGAAGCTGCGGCCGCCCAGCAGAAGAAACGCTACGAGGAGCGGCTGCGCGAACAGTCGGCCGCACGGAAGGCAGGTAGCCGGTGATCGCCTCGGTACACGGCGAGGTACTCGACATAGCCCTCGACCACGTGGTGATCGAGGCGGGTGGGATCGGCTACCGGATCAACACCACACCCGCGACCCTCGCCGGTCTCCGGCGCGGCGAGCAGGCCCGACTCGCCACCGCGATGATCGTCCGCGAGGACTCCATGACGCTGTACGGCTTCGTGGACGCCGAGGCGCGCGAGCTGTTCGGTCTGCTGCAGACGGTCAGCGGCGTCGGCCCCCGGCTCGCCATGGCCACGCTCGCCGTCCTCGAACCCGATGCGCTGCGTGCGGCTCTCGCCGACGGCAACACCGCAGCGCTGACGCGGGTACCCGGGATCGGCAAGCGCGGCGCCGAACGCATGATCGTCGAACTGCGCGACAAGGTCGCGGCCTTCGGCGCGACCGGATCGTCGCCCGTCGCGGCCGGTGCCTCGCCGCTGCGCGACCAGATCGTCGAGGCGCTGGTCGGCCTCGGATTCACGCCGCGTCAGGCCGAACCGGCCGCCGACAAGGTCCTCGCCGAGGACCCGGGCGCCGACGTCTCGACGGCACTGCGCTCGGCGCTCAAGCTGCTGGGTAGGTCGCGGTGACCGACGAGTACCGCGAATTCGAAGGTGCAGCGGCCGACCGCGAGCGGTCGCCGGTCACGGCGGAGCACCTGCCCTCCGACAGCGACATCGAGACCAGCCTGCGCCCGACCAGTCTCGACGACTTCATCGGGCAACCGCGGGTCCGCGAGCAGCTGCAGCTCGTCCTGCGAGGAGCGAAGCTGCGCGGCGGCACTCCCGATCACATCCTCCTGTCCGGTCCGCCCGGTCTCGGTAAGACGTCGATGGCGATGATCATCGCCGCCGAACTCGGCACGTCGCTGAGACTGACCTCCGGTCCCGCGCTCGAACGCGCCGGTGATCTCGCTGCGATGCTGTCGAATCTCGCCGAGGGCGACGTGCTGTTCATCGACGAGATCCACCGCATCGCCCGACCGGCCGAGGAGATGCTGTATCTGGCGATGGAGGACTTCCGCGTCGATGTCGTGGTGGGCAAGGGGCCCGGCGCGACGTCCATCCCGCTCGAGGTCGCACCCTTCACCCTCGTCGGCGCGACCACCCGTTCCGGTGCCCTCACCGGCCCGCTCCGCGACCGGTTCGGTTTCACTGCGCACATGGACTTCTACGAGCCCCCCGAGCTGCAGCGCATCCTGCACCGCTCCGCATCGATCCTCGGGATCGATCTGCGCGACGACGCGGCCGCGGAGATCGCCGGTCGTTCCCGCGGCACGCCGCGTATCGCCAACCGGTTGCTGCGCCGCGTCCGCGACTACGCCGATGTGCGCGCCGACGGTGTCGTGACCCGGGCGGTCGCACAGGCCGCGCTCGAGGTGTACGACGTCGATCCGATCGGTCTCGATCGTCTCGACCGCGCCGTCCTCGGCGCACTCGTCCGCAGTTTCGGTGGCGGCCCGGTCGGCGTGTCGACACTCGCCGTGGCCGTGGGGGAGGAGCCCGCCACCGTCGAGGAGGTGTGCGAGCCGTTCCTGGTCCGTGCCGGCATGGTCGCCCGAACCCCGCGCGGACGTGTGGCGACGCAGGCCGCCTGGTTGCAGCTCGGCCTCACCCCGCCGCCGGAGGCCGCCACCGGTGGCATCGAGGTGCGTGCGCGCGAACCCCAGCTCGAGCTGTTCGAGGACGACCCCGCGAGCACCCTCGACGACGGTGTCGATCCGTCCGACCCGGACGATCCGGACGTACGGCGGTAGGACGCTCGCGCGGGGAATGGCACACTGGTCTACTGCGTCGGTCCGTGGAGGCCGATCTCGACGTCGTGGTGCCGCATGCGCCACCACGACCCGCTGGTGTCGCCCGCGTCACCACCCACCGACAACGACCGAGGACTGACTTCAACGATGGAACTGCTCTTCCCTCTCCTGATCCTGGCACTGCTCGTCCCGACCTTTCTGGGCGTGCGGCGTCAGAAGAAGGAGATGCAGAAGGTGACGGCGCTGCAGGACTCCCTGCGCATCGGCGACCGCGTGATGACCACTGCGGGTCTGCACGCCACGGTGGCCGCGCTCGCCGACGACACCGTCGCTCTCGAGATCGCGCCGGGTGTCGTGACGACCTGGTCGCGTCTGGTCATCCGGGAGCGCGTCGAGACTGCGACCCCGCAGGATCCGGATCTGCTCCGCAAGGACGACGATGCGAACCCGCCGGAGGGACGTCCGACCGAGTACTGACAGTCGATCCGCGACGCACGGTTTCGGCACCGGAGTCCTCCGGTGCCGGTGCCGAGCGCCGCGCGACTGCACCCGACCACCACTCACTCGCATCGAGGAGACTGACAGACCGTGGCACCTTCCAACGGATCGGTGCATCCCGTGCGCGCTCTCGCCCTGTTCGGGGTGATTCTCGCCGCGTTGTATGCACTGGTCTTCTTCACCGGGGACAAGTCGCCCACCCCGAAGCTGGGCATCGACCTGCAGGGTGGCACCCGTGTCACCCTCACCGCGCGAACCCCCGACGGGAGCAGCCCGAGTCCGGACAGCCTCCGCCAGGCCCAGCAGATCATCGAGACCCGCGTCAACGGGCTCGGTGTCTCGGGTTCGGAGGTGATCGTCGAGGGCGACAACCTCGTGATCACCGTCCCGGGTGAGGACAGCGCCCAGGCCAGGACGCTGGGCCAGACCGCCCGGCTGTACATCAGGCCGGTGATCGGGGGACCGATCGACGCGAACATGACCGCCGAGGATCTCGCCGAGCAGCCCGGCGCCGGTACCCCCGAGGGCGGGCTGCCCGCAGAACCGGCCCCTGCCGAACCGGCACCCGGAGAACCCGCGCCGGCCGACCAGGCTCCGCCCGCCGACGCACCCGAACCGCAGGGACGTCCGTTCCCGGCGCAGGATCCCACCGCGCCCACCGATGCCCCGGCACCGGCCGAGACGCCCGAGGCCCCCGCCGAGGCGCCCCAGGCTCCGGCCGAGCCCACCGGAGCACCCGAGGCTCCCGAGAACGACGGCTCGCTCACGCCGCAGGAACAGGCGGCTGCCGACATCGCCGCGGCCAAGGCCACCCGTCAGAGCGAGGACCCCGCGGTGCAGCAGGCCGCGGCTCTCGCGCTCGACTGCTCCGCCGCCGACCCGCTCGCGGGCAACGACGACCCGGCACTTCCGCTCGTCGCGTGCTCCACGGACGGCACCGCGATCTACCTGCTCGGCCCGAGCATCATCGACGGTCAGCAGATCGACGACGCGACCTCCGGCTTCAACCAGCAGCAGTCGCGCTACGAGGTCAGCCTGACCTTCGACAGCGAGGGCAGCAACACCTGGGCGCAGTTCACGGCCGCGAACATCGGTCAGCAGGCCGCCTTCGTGCTCGACTCGAAGGTCGTCAGCGCCCCGGTGATCCAGGGCGCCACGCCCGCCGGCAGTGCAACCTCGATCACCGGCCAATTCACGAACACGCAGGCCGCCGAGCTCGCGAACACCCTCAAGTACGGCTCGCTGCCGCTGTCGTTCGTGGCGTCCGAAGCCGAGACCGTCTCCGCGACACTGGGTCTGGCCTCGCTCGAGGCCGGCCTGATCGCCGGTGCGGTGGGCCTGGCCCTCGTGCTGCTCTTCTGCCTCGCCTACTACCGGATGCTCGGACTGCTCACCGCACTGTCGCTCGTCCTGTCGGGCCTGGCGGTCTACGCGGTCATGGTGCTGCTCGGCAGATACATCGGGTTCACGCTCGACCTCGCCGGCGTCGCCGGTCTCATCATCGGTATCGGCATGACCGCCGACTCGTTCGTCGTGTTCTTCGAACGGATCAAGGACGAGATCCGTGAGGGGCGGAGTTTCCGCTCCGCGGTGCCGCGCGGTTGGGCCCGTGCCCGCCGGACGATCCTGTCCGGTAACGCGGTCAGCTTCATCGCCGCCGCCGTGCTCTACGTCCTGGCCGTCGGTCAGGTCCGCGGCTTCGCGTTCACCCTCGGCCTCACCACGATCCTCGACGTCGTCGTGGTGTTCCTGGTGACCTGGCCGCTTGTGTTCCTGGCCTCGAAGTCGAAGTTCTGGTCCAAGCCGAGCGTGAACGGTCTGGGCGCAATCCAGCAGGTGGCCGACGAGCGTCGTCTCGTCGCCGCGACCGCTGCGAAGGAGGCGTGACGATGACCGACACGACCACGACGACGGCCGCGCCGCAGCACAGCCGGCTGTCCCGTCTGTACACCGGCACGGGCGCCTTCGAGATCGTCGGACGCCGCAAGCGGTGGTACATCGTCACCGCGGTGATCGTGCTGATCGCCCTGCTCAGCATGCTGCTGCGCGGATTCAGCTGGGGTATCGACTTCGAGGGCGGCACCCGCATCCAGATGCCGGCCGTGCCGGGCGTCTCCGTCGAGGACGTCGAGACCGTCTTCAGCGACACCATCGGCTTCGAACCCGAAGCGGTGCAGACCGTCGGCGCCGGCGACGGAGCGACCGTCCAGATCCGGTCGGAGACCCTCGACGGCGATCAGGTCGCGGAGCTGCAGACCGCGCTGTTCGAGGAGTTCCGGCCCGCCGGGCCGGACGGTGAGCCGTCCCGCAACTCGATCAGCGTCGCCGACGTCAGCGAGACGTGGGGAAGCCAGATCACCAACAAGGCGCTCATCGCGCTGGTGGTCTTCCTCGTCATCGTCAGCATCTACATCACGATCCGATACCAGCGGAACATGGCGATCGCAGCGATCGCCGCCCTGTTCTTCGACATCATCGTGACAGCGGGTGTCTACGCCCTCGTCGGCTTCGAGGTCAGCCCTGCGACCGTCATCGGTCTGCTCACGATCCTCGGTTTCTCGCTCTACGACACGGTCGTGGTCTTCGACAAGGTCGAGGAGAACACCCGCGGCATCCTGCACCTGCACCGCCGCACCTACGCCGAGCAGGCCAACCTCGCCGTCAACCAGACGCTCATGCGCTCGATCAACACCACGATCATCTCGGTGTTGCCGGTGCTGGCGCTGATGGTCATCGCGGTGTGGCTCCTCGGTGTGGGCACGCTCAAGGACCTCGCCCTCGTCCAGTTGGTCGGCATCGTCGTCGGTACCTTCTCGTCGATCTTCTTCGCGACCCCGTTGCTGGTTACGCTCGAGGAATGGCGTGGTCCGGTCGCGAAGCACACCCGCAAGGTGCTCGCCAAGCGGGAGGAGGCCGCCGCCCGCGCAGCGAAGGCCGGGACGACGGCCGGATCGCAGTCGGCCGACGCGGTCGACGCGAAGGTGGTGCCGACGGTGCAGGGCGCCGGATCCCTGCCCGACCGGGCGACGGTCCGTCGCGGCCCCGCCCCCGGGGCACGACCCACCGGAAAGCGCGGCAAGAGAAGGTCCTGACATGGCGGTGAGCGAGCGGAACGACCCGACGACGAGGCGGTCGCCGAGGCGCCGCGGCACGCTCCTCGCGTGCGCGGCGGTGGCCTCGACACTCGCGTTCTCCACCGTCGCGTGCGGCACGGACGAGGAACCGGTGCACTCGATCGGGTACGCGATCGACAACACGGTGACGACCTACAACGCGAACACCGTCGACGGTGCGGCCTCGGGCGCGCGCCAGGCGTTCGCCCGGGTGCTGCCGGGCTTCGGCTACGTCGGTCCGTCGGGCCGGGTGATCGCGGACACCGACATCGGCACTGCCTCGGTCGTGCCCGGTGAGGGGCTCACCGTGCAGTACCGCCTGTCGCCAAATGCGGTCTACTCCGACGGTGTGCCCATGTCCTGTGACGACCTCGTCCTGGCCTGGGCCGCGTCGAGCGGACGCTTCACCGCTCCCGACGAGTCCGGCGAGCAGGTCCCGCTGTTCGACGCCGCCCATCGTGGTGGTTACGCCGACATCGACCGGGTCGACTGTCAGCCCGGCTCGAAGGAGGCCACCGTCGTCTTCCGGCCCGGCCGCGAGGACACGAACTGGAAGGCGCTGTTCGGGGCCACCGAGCTGATGCCGGCCCACGTGGCGGCAGGACGGTCGGGTGTGTCCGACCTGGTCGGAGCGATCACGGCGAACGACGCCGAAGCCGTCCGGCGCATCGCGGAGTTCTGGAACACCGGCTGGAGCCTAACCCCGGGTGAGATCGATCCGGCGCTGTTCCCGTCCGCGGGCCCGTACCGCATCGAGTCGTACACCGCCGAGGACGGCCTGACGCTCGTCGCGAACGAGCGGTGGTGGGGGAACGCCCCGGGCACCGACCGCATCGTCGTCTGGCCGCGCGGCACCGACACGTCCGCGGCCGCGGAGGACGGCCGCATCCACGTCGTCGACGTGGCCGAGGGATCCGTCGGCCACAGCAACCTCGGCGACGGCGCCGACGTCTCCACCGTCGTCTCACGCAACCTCGAACAACTGGTGTTCGCTACGAGCGGTGTCTTCCAGGACCCGGCGGCGCGCCGCGCCGTCGCCCTGTGCACGCCTCGCACACAGCTGTTCGACGAACTCGGCGCGTCCGACGAGTCGAACGGCGTCACGGGCCCGATCACCTCGCGGCTCCTGGCGCCCGACTCGCCGTTGTACCCGCAGACCGTGCCGACCGCCGAACGCTACGCCGAGGTCGACATCGACGCCGCGCGTTCCGAACGTGAGGCCTCCGGTCAGGACCGCATGCAGGTCCGCATCGGCTATCTCGGACCGGACGAGCGCCGCGCGCGCACCGTCGAGCTGATCGGCGAGTCCTGCCGCGAGGCGGGCATCGAGATCGTCGACGCCGGCTCCGACACCTTCAGGCCGTCGCAGCTGACGGCGGGGGAGGTCGACGCGATCCTCGTCGGGACGGCCACGGCCGCCGGTGCCGGTGGCGCCGCCGACATGGAGCACGCCCGCGACGCACTGCACTCCGGGGCCGGCAGCAACGTCGGCGGTTATTCGATCGGCCGCGTCGACGAACTGCTCGAGGGCCTGCTCGTGGCGAAGGACAACGCGGCCATCGCGGGACTCGCGACCGAGGCCGAACGCATCCTGTGGGGCGACGTCCCCACCCTGCCCCTGTTCGCGCAGCCCCGCACGATCGGGTTCGCGGCGGGAATGCATGCCGGGGTGCCCAACCCGACGACCGCGGGTGCGGGCTGGAACATGGACCGGTGGATACTCGGAGGATGAACGCTCAACGGATCGGCGACCCGCGGCTCGTCGAGGAAGCTGCCGTGGCCGTCGCCGAACACACCCGATGGGTCGACGATTTCCCGACCGCGGGTGTCCGTTTCGCCGACCTGACGCCCGTCTTCGCCGACGGACCGTCCTTCTCGGCCGTGATCGCGGCGCTGGCCTCCGCGGCGCCCGACGCCGAACTCGTCGCCGGTATCGATGCGCGCGGCTTCCTCCTCGGCGGCGGCATCGCCCGCACCCTCGGGGTGGGTGTGCTCGCCGTCCGCAAGGCGGGCAAACTCCCGCCGCCCGTCCAGACCTGTGAATACAGCCTCGAATACGGCACCGCCGCGATCGAGATCCCGGGCGACTGGATGGCCCTCCAGGGCCGCAAGGTGCTCGTCGTCGACGACGTCCTCGCGACCGGCGGAACCCTCGCCGCGACCGTCGAACTGCTCGAACGCGTCGGCGCCGAGGTCGTCGGGATCACCGTCGTCACCGAGATCGAAGCCCTCGGTGGTCGGGCGCGGCTGCAGAAGTACCCGCTCACGTCTCTCGTGCGGATCTGAGAGATAGAGTTGCCACAGGTGCCGGTGAACCCGCCGGGCCCGTACGGTCCGGACATGCGCATCGGTGACGAACCGGGTTCGCAGCCGCGACGGGAGGTGGAGGCATGACCCAGAATCTCGATCGGTCCCACAATTCCGGTCAGAACCCGACCCCCACACCGGCATCGACCTCCGCGTCGAGGCGGGTACGCGCCCGCCTGGCGCGACGTATCACCGGTCAGCGGGGCACGAGCCTCAAGCCGGTCCTCGAGCCGCTGGTCACCATCCACCGCGAGCTGTATCCGAAGGCCGACCTCTCGCAGCTGCAGCGCGCGTACGACGTCGCCGAGGAACGGCACGCCAGCCAGAAGCGCAAGTCCGGCGATCCGTACATCACCCACCCGCTGGCGGTCGCCACGATCCTCGCCGAACTCGGCATGGACACCACGACCCTCGTCGCGGCACTGCTCCACGACACCGTCGAGGACACCGGGTACACGCTCGAGCAGCTCACCGCCGAGTTCGGTGAAGAGGTCGCGCATCTCGTCGACGGCGTCACCAAACTCGACAAGGTCGTGCTCGGCTCGGCCGCCGAGGGCGAGACCATCCGCAAGATGATCATCGCGATGGCGCGCGACCCCCGGGTGCTCGTCATCAAGGTCGCCGACCGCCTGCACAACATGCGGACCATGCGCTTCCTGCCTCCCGAGAAGCAGGCCCGCAAGGCACGCGAGACCCTCGAGGTCATCGCCCCGCTGGCCCACCGCCTCGGGATGGCGACGGTCAAGTGGGAGCTCGAGGACCTCGCCTTCGCGATCCTCCATCCGAAGAAGTACGAGGAGATCGTCCGGCTCGTCGCGACCCGCGCGCCGTCGCGCGATACCTATCTGGCCACCGTCCGCGACGAGATCGGGCGGACACTCGCGGCGTCGCGGATCGACGCGGTCGTCGAGGGCCGGCCCAAGCACTACTGGTCGATCTACCAGAAGATGATCGTCAAGGGCCGCGACTTCGACGACATCCACGACCTGGTCGGCGTGCGCATCCTGTGCAACGAGATCCGCGACTGCTACGCGGCCGTCGGTGTCGTGCACTCGCTGTGGCAGCCCATGGCGGGACGGTTCAAGGACTACATCGCCCAGCCCCGCTACGGCGTCTACCAGTCGCTGCACACCACCGTCATCGGTCCCGAGGGCAAGCCGCTCGAGGTGCAGATCCGCACACACGAGATGCACCGCACCGCCGAGTTCGGCATCGCCGCGCACTGGCGGTACAAGGAGACCAAGGGACGCCACTCGGGTGATGTCGCCGAGCTCGACGACATGGCCTGGATGCGGCAGCTCCTCGACTGGCAGCGGGAAGCGGCAGACCCGGGGGAGTTCCTCGAATCGCTCCGCTACGACCTGGCGGTCAAGGAGATCTTCGTCTTCACGCCCAAGGGCGACGTGATCACCCTGCCCTCCGGCTCGACGCCCGTGGACTTCGCGTACGCCGTGCACACCGAGGTCGGGCACCGCTGCATCGGAGCCCGCGTCAACGGCCGCCTCGTCGCCCTCGAACGCAAGCTCGAGAACGGCGAGGTCGTGGAGGTCTTCACCTCCAAGGACCCCAACGCCGGTCCGAGCCGCGACTGGCAGTCGTTCGTCGTCTCACCCCGCGCCAAGGCGAAGATCCGGCAATGGTTCGCCAAGGAGCGTCGCGAGGAGGCCCTCGAATCCGGCAAGGACGCCATCGCGAAGGAGGTCCGTCGCGTCGGTCTGCCGCTGCAGCGCCTGATGAACGCCGACCTGATGGTCGCGGTCGCCAAGGAACTGCGCTACGCCGACGTCTCGGCGCTGTACACCGCGGTCGGTGAGCACCACGTCTCGGCGCACCACGTCGTGCAACGGCTGGTCGCGCTGCTCGGCGGGGTCGGCGGTGTCGAGGAGGAGCTGGCCGAGCGGTCGACCCCGTCGACCATCCCCACTCGCTCGCGGCACAGCGGCGACTCCGGTGTCCTCGTGCCGGGCGCACCGGGCACGGTCTCGAAGCTCGCCAAGTGCTGCACGCCCGTCCCCGGCGACGAGATCATGGGCTTCGTGACCCGCACCGGAGCGGTTAGCGTGCACCGCACCGACTGCACCAACGCCGGGTCGCTGCGGGAGCAGTCGGAGCGCATCATCGAGGTGCAGTGGGCGCCCTCGCCGTCGTCGGTCTTCCTCGTCGCGATCCAGATCGAGGCCCTCGATCGGCACCGCCTGCTGTCGGACGTCACGAAGGCGCTCGCCGACGAGAAGGTCAACATCCTGTCGGCCTCGGTGACGACGACGGGCGACCGGGTCGCGGTGAGCCGGTTCACCTTCGAGATGGGCGATCCGAAGCATCTCGGACACGTGCTCAACGTCGTCCGCAACGTCGAGGGCGTCTACGACGTCTACCGGGTGACCTCGGCAGCCTGATCGCCCCGTTCACATCGGTCCGTCACCGTACGGTTCTGATCACGACGGGCGTCGCGGGTACGCCACCCCCGAGCGGGCTGGAGCCGTCGTGTCCGTTCGCGGCGGCCGCGTCGAGCACCGGCATCCCGGCATCGGCGATGCGGCCGAAGGCCGTGAAGTCCGGGCGCAACAGCGAATCTCCGAGCAGCAGGAAGAACTGGCTGCCGTTGCTGTTCTCCACTCCGGCGTTGGCCATCGCGACCGTGCCGCGCGGATACAGCACCGCCGGCGGGAGATAGGACGTCGCCGCCTCCGCATCGAACTGCGGTACCGGGTACTCGTCCGCGAAGGTGTAACCGGGACCGCCGGATCCCGTCCCTGTGGGGTCGCCGCACTGGTAGAGCTCACCGCCCGGATCGGTTGCGAGACGGTGACAGGAGGTGCCGTCGTAGAACCCGCGACGCGCGAGATCGACGAAGCTGTTGACCGTGCACGGCGCCTGGGCCCGGTCGAGCACGAGCGGGATCGCGCCGATCGACGTCTCGAGCGTCAGGTCGACGATGCCCACGGTCGATACGATGGACGGGGGACGAGCGCCACCCCTGTCGACGTACTCGCATGTCACCGTCGGTGCCGGTTGGGCCGGGACCTCGGGGAGCCCGCGGTAGATGGACAGATCGCGTGGGGGAGCGGACCGTGGCTGGGCGACCTCGGTGACCTTCGTGGTCGCGGAACCGGCGTCCTGCGCACAGCCGCCGAGCAACGCTGCGACGGCGACGAGACAGAGCGGAACAACGGTGCGGAGCCGGGACGCGAACGGCCGCTCAGTGGTGTGAATCACAGAATCGGGACGCTATCGGAACCCTGCACGAACCGATAGGTGCCGAGTGCGGATCGGTGAACAATCACCCCCGAGATCACCCCGTGAGGTGGTGTGGTCCAGCGGATCTCGTACCGGACGGCGGCATCCACGCCTCCGGAGTCCTGAAGACGCCGACGTCCCACCCCGAAATCCGGGGCGGGACGTTCATGCGTTGTGCGTGCGAGCGGGTGTCAGGACCCGACGGTCACCGACTCGATCTGCACCGCGCGGTTGGGGGCACCGCCGCCGGCCGCCATCGATCCGTCGTCGCCCTCTGCCGCGACCTCCTCGATCACGGCGAGTCCGGCCTCGTCGACCGTCCCGAAGACCGTGTAGGTGGGGGGAAGCTGCGAATCCTCGTAGACCAGGAAGAACTGGCTGCCGTTGCTGCCGGGCCGGCCGGTGTTGGCCATCGCGACCGTACCGCGCGGGTAGATCACCGGCTGCCGCAGCTGGGCGTCGCCGGGCGCGTACACGTTCTCCGGGTACTCGGTGTCGAAGCCGTAACCCGGCCCGCCCGTGCCGGTGCCCGTCGGATCGCCGCACTGCAGCACCTGCAGACCCGGCGAGGTCACCAGCCGGTGGCAGGGCGTGTCGTCGAAGTAGCCCTGCTCCGCGAGGGACACGAAACTGTTGACCGTGCACGGTGCCGCGGCCCGGTCGAGTTCCACGCCGATCACTCCGACGCTGGTGGTGATCTGCGCGGCGGTGGTGCCGGAGGCGGAGACGTCGTCCGCGGACGGGGCGGTCACGTCGCGCGCGGCGTCACCCGAGGCGTTGTAGGTGCACGAGACGGAATCGCCACCGGCGGGCCGCTCCGGCAGTTCGCCCGTGTAGGCGGGGGACTCCCGGTCGGCGACGGACGCGGGTGCCGAGGAGGTCGCGGCGCTGTCGGTGGACGTGTCGTCGGAGCATCCCGTGAGCAGGAGTGCCAGCCCGGCGCCGGCGGCGAGGGTGGTGCGCAATCGGATCATCAGTCCATCCTGACCGACGTGAGGGTGGTCTCCAGCGCGGGGGCACCGTCGGCGGCTCCGCCTGCGACACCGGCCGCGGCGATCTTGTCGAGGGTCGTGAGACCGGTCTCGTCGATCGTGCCGAAGACGGTGTACTGCGGCGGCAGCACCGAATCGCCGTACACCAGGAAGAACTGGCTGCCGTTGGTGTCCGGGCCGGCGTTGGCCATCGCGAGCGTGCCGCGCGGATAGGTCATCGGTTCCTGCGCCGCGGGATCGTCGGCGGCGAACTGGTCGGTCGGGAACTCGTTCGCGAACTGGTAACCCGGCCCGCCCGACCCGCTACCCGACGGGTCGCCGCACTGCAGGACCTGCAGGGACGGCGAGGTGGTGAGCCGATGGCAGGCCGTCTCGTCGAAGAAGTTCTGCGAGGCGAGCGACAGGAAGCTGTTGACGGTGCACGGCGAATCGTCGTTGTGCAGGATCAGGCCGATGTTCCCCTGGCTCGTCTCCACGCTGACGCTGATGTCCGTGTTGCCCTCGCCGGTGGTGCGGATGCCCTCGGTGCGCGGCGGCTCCGCCGGCTTCGACGGTTCGCGGCCGTCCGCGGGGTAGGAGCAGTTCACCGTCTCGGGCAACGGCTCGGACCGGCCCTCGGGGAGCGCGGCGTACTCCATTTCCGAACCCGAGGTGTCGTTCGACGCCGCCTCGGTGGCCGTGTCGTCGCCCCGGTCGACCGCCCACAGAGCAACACCCGCACCGACGACCACGATCACTGCGAGCGCGGACAGCGCGATCGTCATGCGGCGCCGCTTGCGCTCGCGTTCGGCTCGACGCTCGAGCTGCCGTTCGAGTTTGCGTTTCGCGGCCTGGCGCCGTTGTGCGTTGCTCGGCACTGCAGTAGTCCTCCCGTGAACGATCGATGTGGTCCAACCGACTTCGAAGCAGACCCGAGTCTGCCACCCGGGACCGGCAACCCGCGGGCAGGGCGCAACGCATAGTCTGTAGGAGACCTCGAAGGCTTCCACCCGTAGGAGCGATGCTCGTGCTCGTGACCGGATTCCCTGCAGGGATGTTCCAGACCAACTGCTACATCCTCGCGCAGGACAACGCGAAGGAGTGCGTCGTCGTCGATCCCGGCCAGGACGCCGCCGAGCCGCTCGTGGAGTTCCTCACCGGATCCGATCTCACGCCCCGGGCGGTGCTGCTCACGCACGGTCACCTCGACCACATGTGGTCGGCGCAGCCGGTGGCCGACCGGTACGGGATCCCGGTCTACATCCACCCGGACGACCGGATGATGCTCACCGATCCGCTGCAGGGCATGGGGTCGAGCCTTGCGCCCTTCCTCGACGGCGTCGAGTTCGTCGAACCGCAGCAGGTCGTGGAGTTCGCCGACGGGGACGAGATCGAACACGCCGGAATCGGGTTCGTCGTCGACCACACGCCCGGACACACCCGCGGCTCGGTCGTCCTGCGCACCCGCACCACCACGCCCGACGGGGCCGTCCTGAACGTCGCCCTGACCGGCGACACCCTGTTCCAGGGATCGATCGGCCGCACCGACCTGCCCGGCGGCGACCACGCGCAACTGCTCGACTCGATCGCGCGCAAGCTGCTCGTGCTCGACGACGGCACCAACATCCTCCCCGGACACGGTGGGGCGAGCACGATCGGCCAGGAGCGGGTGTCGAACCCCTTCCTCACCGGCCTGGCAGAATCCCGCTGACGGCACGAACACCGACGCACGAACGCCGGCGCATCGATACCGACGCACGAACACCGCGATCCGTCCGGTGACCAACCGAGAGAATCCCGAGAGAAGGCAGTACCAGTGAGCAAGGCCTCCACGTTTTCGGCGCCGAAGGGTGTGCCCGATTACGTTCCCCCGCAGTCGGCGGAGTTCGTGGCGGTACGGGACGGTCTGACCCGTGCCGCACGCCTGGCGGGGTACGGGCACGTCGAGCTGCCCATCTTCGAGGACACCGGCCTGTTCGCTCGCGGCGTCGGCGAGTCCACCGACGTCGTCACCAAGGAGATGTACACCTTCGCGGATCGCGGTGAACGCTCGGTCACGCTGCGTCCCGAGGGCACCGCAGGTGTGATGCGCGCGGTGATCGAGCACGGTCTCGATCGCGGTCAGCTCCCCGTGAAGCTGTCCTATTCCGGACCGTTCTTCCGCTACGAGCGTCCCCAGGCGGGCCGCTACCGTCAGCTGCAGCAGGTCGGCGTCGAGGCGATCGGCATCGACGATCCCGCGCTCGACGCCGAGGTCATCGCGGTCGCCGACGCAGGATTCCGGTCGCTCGGACTCGACGGCTTCCGCCTCGAGATCACGTCCCTCGGCGACGAGACCTGCCGCCCGCAGTACCGGGAGAAGCTGCAGCAGTTCCTCTTCGCGCTCCCGCTCGACGAGGAGACGCGCCGCCGCGCCGAGATCAACCCGCTTCGGGTGCTCGACGACAAGCGCCCGGAGGTCCGCGAGATGACCGCCGACGCACCGCTGATGCTCGACCACCTCTCGGACACCGCTCGCGCGCACTTCGACGAGGTGCTCGCCCACCTCGACGCGATCGGTGTCCCGTACGTCGTCAATCCGCGCATGGTGCGCGGCCTCGACTACTACACGAAGACCACCTTCGAGTTCGTCCACGACGGGCTCGGCGCCCAGTCCGGCATCGGTGGTGGAGGCCGCTACGACGGGCTCATGGAACAGCTCGGCGGCCAGCCCCTCTCGGGCATCGGTTTCGGAATCGGCGTAGACCGCACGGTTCTCGCGCTCGCCGCCGAGGGCAAGACCGCCGGTAGCCCCGCGCGGTGCGAGGTGTACGGGGTGCCGATGGGCGATGCCGCCAAGGCCGCGCTCGTGCCCATCGCACACAGGCTGCGCGCTGCGGGTGTCCGCGTCGACCTCGCCTACGGTGGGCGCGGCCTCAAGGGCGCCATGAAGGCGGCCGACAAGTCCGGCGCCGTCGTCGCGCTCGTGCTCGGCGACCGCGAACTCGAGGCGGGCGAGATCGTCGTCAAGGATCTGCGCACCGGCGAGCAGCACAGCGTTGCACTCACGGACGTCGTCGCCCGTGTGGGTGAGGTCGTTGCCGGCGCATGACGACCGGGACGGTGCCGCCGTCCCGCTCGATCTGATCCCGTCCAAACTGCTCCGGCCACGCGCCCGCAGGATCGCGCTGCTCGCACTCGCCGTCGGCGTCGTCCTCGGCTTCCTCGTCTGGATCGTCGCGCCCGGCTGGGTAGCGCTGCTCGTCGGGGGCGTCTTCGCCGTGCCGCCGGCCGTCGGTGCGTTCCTGGCCACGCGTCGGCACCTGCTGCTGCGCGGCACCGTCGTCACCCTGTCGGGGGCGTTCCGGTCGCGCAGTGTCGATCTCGCGCGACTCGCCGGGGTCGAACTGATCGTTCGGGTGGGCGGGGTATCGCAGGCCGTCGTGCGCGTCAACGACGGCGAGCACAACCTCGTGTCGGTCCCGCTCGCCCTGTACGCGAACGGCGGCGGCCGCGAACTCGACGTACTGGCCCTGCGAAAGCTCGCGGATGCGCTCGCCACCAGCGAGATCGCACCGGCGGCGGCGATCTCGTCGGTGCTCGTCGAACAATTGCGGGCCGAGGCCCGCGACGCCGCGCTCGGCGAACGCCCGCTCTACCGGGCGATCGAACTCGCGCGCGGCGCCGGCCGGGTGCCGCAGACGACGCTGACCGACCACGAGGTCGCCTCGCTCGTGGACTGACGGCCCGTCGATCGGCGAGTGACGCTCACCGGTCGTCGTACGAACCGATTACCGCGGGAACGACCAACGGCAGTTCGCCGACGACCTCGGTGCCCTCCGCGGCGGCACTCAGCAGACGGGTGGGGGAGCGGTGCTCCTCGTCGTCGGATCCGCGGGCCGAGCCCGCGGGGACCATCCCGCCGGTCGAGGGTGCCCTTCCCATCGCGGTCGAGCCGCTCGTGGTCGGCGAACCCCCACCCGTACCGGGCGCGGTCGGAATCGGAGCGGCGGCAGGCGCACCTGCAGTTCCGAACGCGGCCCCTGCGGTGCCGTGACCGGCGGCCACTCCGGCCGACATCGTTCCGGCCGATCCCGCGACCGCCGCGCCGACGGTCGGAACCGCCGCGTGTGCGGTGGGCACGGTCGCCGCGTGGGCGGTGGGAATGGTCGGGGCGTGCGCGGCGGCCGTGAACGGCGCTGCGACACTCGACGCGACATCGGTTGCGGCAGTGGCGACCGTGCGCATCTCGTGGACCCCGGCCACGGCGACCGGCGCGGGCACGGGAATCGGTGTGGTCAGCGCCGTCATCGCGGCGGTATGGATCGTCAGCTCGCCCCGGGTGCGCGCGACGACGGCCAGTGCCGCCTGGAGATGCTGCACGGCGGACGCCAACAGGGCGGCCTGGCCCGGCGGCGTCGCGAGAGCGGGCGCGGCCGCCATCGCCGTGGCCACGAACGACTGTGCGATGCCGGTCAATTCGATGTTGCCGCGTTCGACGGTCGCCGTGGCGGCGCGGGTGACGTCGCCGATCCGGTCGCCGCGGTCGGCCAGTTCGAGGGCGGACTGTTGTGCGCGCACCCCGTGCCCTGCGGCCTCGTCGGCCGTCACCCCCTCCCACGACTCCGGAAGTGCGTGCAGCGCACTGCGGCCGAGCATCGTGGCGGTCTCGAGCAGACGCGACCCCTGCTGCAGGATCGCCGAGGGGTCGAGTGAGTCGAGGATGCCGGTCCCGAACATCGAGCAGAGGTCGGTGAGCGGCCGCACGATCGTCTCGAGATCGGGTAGCACCGGTACCGGGATCGATTCGAGCAGTTCGACGATCGAATTCGCCTCGAGGACGGGCAGACCCGGCTCGGGGAGCACGGGTTCCGGCAGTACCGGAAGCGGTGCGTCGAGGACCGGTCCGATCGGAGACGCGCGGAGAGCGTCGAGAACGGTCGGTGAGGCGGCGGGTGTTGCGGTGTCGACGACCGATCCCTGCATCACAGTCCTCCCGCAGCATCGGCCAGCGCCGAAGCCGTTCCGGTGTCGGTCGTTTCGTAGCCGGTGGCCGCCTCGTGTGCCGCGATGCCGTTGGACGCGTAGGCCCACGACAGTTGCGCGACGGCGCGGCTGTGCTCGGACTGGGCCGCCGCGAACACTGCGAGGAACTCTCCGCCGATGAGTCCCATGGCCGGGCTCAGCGCGGAGATGTTGGCCTGCAGATCGAACGTCCCCGCCTGCGCCACCTGCTCGGCCGCACGAAGATTCGTGGTCCCGAACGCTCGAATTCCGTCGGGCACCACCCGGATTCCGGCACCGGGAAACAGACCGCTCATCGAACCCCCCCATCGAAGATCAGTGTGGCGAGCACTGTAACTCGAGCGAACCGGGCGAGCCACCGGGCCCTCGGCCGGCTGTGGATGAAGCGGCGGGAATGCCGATGTATTCGTTGCACAGCGAGTGCGCTCCGTCCGATCGAACACGATGTCGAACGATCTGTTGACAGCGAATAGCACACATGTTCGACTGGAGGGCATGCGGTGGGCGGGTCAGGCTGTGGATGCGGACGACGGAGCTCTGCCGGGTCTCGAACGGGCCGGCCTCGTCCGTAGTGTCCGCACGCCGGAGTTCGAGGGCGTCACCTTCCACGAGGTGCTGTGCAAGAGCGCGCTGAACAGGACGCCGGAGGCCTCCCGGTTGCCGTTCCGGTACACCGTCAACACCTTCCGCGGCTGCACACACGCGTGCCGGTACTGCTTCGCCCGGCCCACGCACGAGTACCTCGATCTCGACGCCGGGCACGACTTCGACTCGCAGCTGGTCGTCAAGACCAACGTCGCCGCCGTCCTGCGCCGCGAACTCGCGCGACGATCCTGGACCCGGGAACACGTGGCGCTCGGCACCAACACCGATCCCTACCAACGTGCGGAGGGGCGCTACCGGCTGATGCCCGGAGTCATCCGGGCCTTCGCCGAATCCGGCACCCCCTTCTCCATTCTCACGAAGGGCACGCTGCTGCGCCGGGATCTCCCGCTGCTGTCGCTGGCGGCCGGTCAGGTCGACGTGTCGGTCGCGGTGTCGCTCCCGATCGGCGATCCCGAGCTCGCCGCGCACATCGAGCCGGGCACGCCGTCACCGAAGGCCCGTCTCGATCTCGTGAAGGCGATCGTCGAGGCCGGGTTGTCGTGCCATGTCATGGTCGCTCCGGTGCTGCCCTTCCTCACCGACTCGCGGCAGCACCTCGACACGCTGTTCGACTCCCTCGCCGCAGCCGGCGCGTCGGGGGTCACGGTGATACCGCTGCACCTGCGCGGATCGACCCGCGGGTGGTTCCTGTCGTGGCTCGCCCAGGAGCATCCTGCCCTCATGCGCCGCTATCGCCGCCTCTACGGCCGGGGCGCCTACGTCGCTCCCGAGTACTCGCAGTGGTTGGACGAGCGGGTCGCGCCCCTGCTCGACCGTCACCGCCTCGGGGCCCGGGCGTCCGCTCGGCGCGAGGAGAAGGGGGCGCTGCGCACCGACGAACGCGCCCCCGAACCGGAGGCGGCGCTCACCCTGTTCTGAGGCGGTTCGCGGGCGGCGTGTCAGTCGTCGTATGCGAGCCGGAACTTCTCGAACGCCGCACGCGAGGCTTCGGGGACCGGCCGTGAGCCGCCTTCGGCGGCGGTGCCGACGTCCACCGAATCGGCGAGCGCGACGCACCTGCCGTGCTGGAACAGGGCCGAGCCGATCACGACCGACGACGTCCCGATGTGATGGACACCGGTGGCGATGACGATGTCGTGCGGATAGAACACCTCGGCCAGGAAGTTGATCTCGATCTTCGCGAGTACCGCACGCTCGAAGGGGTGGGTGCCGCCCAGGGTCGACGACACGGCCTCCATGACGAGGACGCGTGCCTGTTCGAAGTAGCGGGCGATCGAGACGTTGTTGATGTGCCCGAGCGCGTCGGTGTCGCCGAAGAGGGGAGTGATCGTGCGCTGCAACGGATACAGGTCGAGCGAGGTGCGTCGCGGGTCGTACCGCATGGGAGGTACCGCCTTCGAGATGGTGACTGTGACCCGGTCAACATATCCGTGACCGGGCCGGCGTCCCGCTCCGGAGGTGCGGGAGGCGTTCGTCCCGGGGTGGACGGCCTACCGTCTACCGTCGATCATTCGATCGCGCATGCGGGTGAAGGCCTCGGCCATGGAGGTGACGTCGTCGAGTGAGAGCAGGTCGAACATGTTCTCGCGGACCGCCTCGACGTGGCCCGGACCCGCCTCGGCGAGTCTCGCGTAGCCGACGTCCGTCAATTCGGCCCACGCGCCACGTCGGTCGGATTCGCACTCCACGCGCCGCACCCACCCCGCATTCTCCATGCGGGAAACGGCGCGGGTGATGCCGCTGCGGGTCGTGGTGCTCGCGTCGGCGAGGTCGCGCATGCGCATCCGGCGGTCGGGTGCCTCGGACAGCAGGACCAGGATCTCGAAGTCGGCGAAGGAGATGTCGGAGTCCCGCAGCAGCTGCTTGTCGAGATTCTGGAACAGCAGACGCGTCGCATCGAGATAGGCGCGCCACAGGCGCTGTTCGTCGTCGCCGAGCCACTTCGCTTCTCCCATGACCTCCAGTGTACCCGTGTTAGTTGACTGCGCAATCAAATGTGACACACTGGAAGCGTCGACCGACGGACCACCGAGAGGAGTCGAGCGGCATGAGCAACACCGACACCCGTCCCGAGGAGATCCACTGCCGGACGGAGGACCTCCCGATTCGCGACCCGCTCCGCCCCCGCGTGGAGATCATCACCTCGCGTGAGGTCCCGCTCGGCGGCCCCCGGGCCATGCCCGTCCGCCGCACGCTCCCGCAACGGCAACGTTCGCTGATCGGTGCGTGGTGCTTCGTCGACCACTACGGTCCCGACGACGTCTCCCGCACCGGCGGCATGGACGTCGCACCGCACCCCCACACCGGGCTCCAGACGGTGTCGTGGCTGTTCACCGGGGAGATCGAACACCGCGACAGTCACGGCGTGCACGCGATGGTCCGGCCGGGGGAGTTGAACCTCATGACCGGAGGCCACGGGATCTGCCACTCCGAGGTCTCCACCGCCGCGACCACGACGCTGCACGGTGTCCAGCTGTGGGTGGCCCTGCCCGACGCGCATCGCGATGCGCCCCGCGACTTCCAGCACCACGTGCCGCCGGTCGTCCGGGTGCCCGGCGCCGACGTCAAGGTCTTCCTCGGTTCGCTCGCCGGCCAGGAGTCGCCCGTGACGACGTACACCCCGCTGCTCGGCGCGGAGATCGTCCTGGACCCCGCAGCGAGTATCACCCTCGACGTCGACCCGTCGTTCGAACACGGGGTGCTCGTCGACACCGGTACGGTCGCACTGTTCGGCACCGTGCTCACCCGTGCCGCGCTCGGCTACACCGGAACCGGCGTGCCGGCTCTCGAACTGACCAACACCACCGACGAACCCGCACGTATCGTCCTCCTCGGTGGAACACCCTTCGGCGAGGAGATCGTGATGTGGTGGAACTTCGTCGGGCGCGACCACGACGAGATCGTCGCCTACCGGAACGCCTGGGAACGCGGCTCCGATCGGTTCGGCAGCGTCTCCGGCTACACCGGCAGGGTCGAGCGTCTCCCGGCGCCACCCCTGCCCCAGGCACGTATCCGCCCCCGCCGCAATCCGCCCACCGCAGATCCGAACTGCCCGACACAGGACCCCGCATGAGCACCGCACCGATTCTCGACGTCCGCCGCGCGGACGACCGCCTCCACACGAAGATCGACTGGCTCGACTCGAGGCACTCCTTCTCGTTCGGCCACCACTACGATCCCGACAACACGCATTTCGGGATGCTGATGGTCAACAACGACGACATCGTCCGTCCGGGAAGCGGTTTCGACACCCACCCGCACCGCGACATGGAAATCGTCACCTGGGTGCTCCGCGGATCGCTCGTGCACCAGGACTCGACGGGACACTCCGGGGTGATCTACCCGGGTCTCGCGCAGCGCATGAGCGCGGGCTCCGGCATCCTCCACTCCGAGAAGAACGACTCGTGGCGTCATCCCGGCGCCACCGCGTCGTATGCCGCCGAGCACGACGAACCGGTGCGGTTCGTGCAGATGTGGGTGCTGCCGGACGAAGCCGGGATCGAGCCGGGATACGAACAACTCGAGATCGACGACGAACTGCTCTCCGGCGGTCTCGTGCCGGTCGCATCCGGAATCGACGCCTACGCCGACCATTCCGCCATCCGCATCCGCAACAGATATGCCGCCATGCACGTCGCGCGGATGCGTCCGGATCGCCCCGTGACGCTGCCGGACGCACCCTTCGTGCACCTCTTCGTCGCCCGGGGCGAAGCCGCACTCGAGGGAGCCGGACCTCTCGCCGAAGGAGACGCGGTGCGGATCGCCGGAGGTGGCGGTCGAGCGCTCACCACGGCGACCGGCGCCGAGGTCATCGTCTGGGAGATGCACGCCGCACTCGGACATTCCTGAACACCGCCACTCCCGACCGGTCCGGCGGACCGGAAACGGCGACAGGCCCGCCCCGGAGATCCGGGACGGGCCTGTCGCCGTCGTGGGTCAGTTCGCGGCGCCGCTCATCGGCAGCAACCGGGCCAGGACGTCCGACAGGGTGATCAACCCGACGATCCGTCCGTTCTCGGTGACGGTGACCAGATGGTTCCTGGTCTCCCGCATCGTCGTGAGCGCCTCGTAGACCGGCGTCGCGGCGTCGATCGTCAGCGCGGGGCGCATCAGTTCGGCCGCCGTGGTTCCGGGTGCGGCCTGGAGACTGTCACGCACGTGCACGACACCGTCCACGTGCCCGTTGGCGCGTACGAGCAACCGGAGATGCCCCGTGCGATGAGCCGTCTCACGGATCTCGTCGGCCGTCGAGGTCGGCTTCACACTGCTCGGCTCCGCCTGCGGCGTGACGATCTCGCCGAGCGTGAGCGTCTCGAGCTCCAGCGCGCTGCTCAGGTGCCCGTGATAGCGCTCGTCGAGCGTGCCGACGGTGGCCGAGTGCTCGACCAGATGGCGGAGTGCATCGGGATCCTGACCTTCGGCGACCTGATCCACGGGATCCACGCCGACCTTCCGCAGGCACCAGTTCGCCATGTGGTTCAACCGGACGAGCAACGGCCGGGTCACCCACATGAACGCCCGCATCGGCAGCGCCAGCATCGTGGCGGACTTCTCCGGGTGGGCGATCGCCCACGACTTCGGTGCCATCTCGCCGACGACGAGGTGCAGGAACGTCACGATGATCAGCGCAAGGACGAAGCCGGCGACATCCGCGAGCCACAGCGGCGCGCCCCAGTTCTCGAACAAGGGCGTGAGCCAGTGGTGCACTGCGGGTTTCGTCGTCGCACCGAGTGCGAGCGTGCACACCGTGATACCGAGCTGGGATCCTGCGAGCAGCACCGACAGTTCGGACGCGCTGCGCAGGGCGGCGCGCGCCGACCGGCTCGACGGCGCTGCGTCCTCGAGCCGGTGTCGTCGCGCCGCGATGAGCGCGAACTCGACCGCGACGAAGAACGCGCTGGCGGCGATCAGGCCGATCGTCACCACCGCGACGACCACAGGGTTACTCATTGCCGGTCACCTCGTCCGTCAGAACGGTCACGCGCACGGACGACGGCACGTGCTTGTCGATGTCGCGTACCTCGGCGACCAGGGTCCTGTGGATCGGGCCGTCCTCGTTCAGCAGTTCGGCGGGCTCCGGATCCAGCGTGATCCGGACGGTGTCGCCCACCTCGGGCAGGCCGCCGAACTCGGTGATGACCAGACCGGCGAGCGTCTCGTAGTCGCCCTCGGGCAGTTCGTGGTCGAGGGTGCGGGCCACCTCGTCGATGTGTGCGTCGCCGCGGACGATCCAGCCGTCGCCCTCGGGACGGATGACCTCGACGGCCATCGCGGGATCGTGCTCGTCGGCGATCTCGCCGACCAGTTCCTCCGCGATGTCCTCGAGCGTGACGACGCCGGCGAAACCGCCGTACTCGTCGATCACCAGTGCCATCTCGTCGTCGGCCCGTGCCAGTTCGGTGAGAACTTCCGGTAGTGCCAGCGTGGCCGGCACGATCACGGGCGGTCGGCAGACCGTCGCGGCCGTGCCCGTCGGGGTGTCGAGGCCGAGGAGGTCGTGCAGGTGCACGACCCCGCGCAGATCGTCGGACGAGGTGCCCACCACGGGGTAGCGGGTGTGCCCCTCGCTCATCTTGTCGAGAATCGTGGCGACCGGCTCGTCCAGCTCGACGACGTCGACCCGCGACCGCGGGATCATCGCGTGTTCGGCGGTCCGGGTCGGGAACTCGAGGATCCGGTCGAGGAGGGTGGACAGCTCCGGCGGAAGTTCGCCGGTCTCGCGGGACGCGGCCACGATGTGTTCGAGGTCGCGCGGTGTCGCGGAGTGCTCGACGTCGTGCACCGGCTCGATGCGCAGCGCGCGCAGCAGGAGATTCGACGACGCGTCGAACAGTTTGATCAGCCATCCGAAGACGGCGAGATAGGCGCTCGTCGACAGGGCGAGACGGCGTGCGACCGGTTCGGGACGGGCGATGGCGAGGTTCTTCGGTACCAGCTCACCGAAGACCATCTGGACCACCGTCGAGAAGAGCACGGCCAGCACGGTGCCGACGGCGACACCCACGGCGGTGGGGATGCCCACACCGCCCAGCAGTTCGCCGAGGCCGCTACCGATCAGCGGTTCCGCGACGTAACCGACGAGCAGGCCGGTGACGGTGATGCCGAGCTGAGCGCCCGAGAGCATGAACGAGGTGCGGCGGGTGACCGCCAGTGCGCGGGCCGCAGCCGAGTCACCGCCTTCGGCGCGGGCCTTCAGGCGGGAGCGGTCGACGGCCATGTACGCGAATTCCTGCGCGACGAAGTAGCCGGTCAGTGCAGTGATGGCGAGAACGACAAGAATGCCGGCCGCGATTCCGAGGGCGGTCAGCACTTCGGGGACCGGGCTCGGGTGACGAGCAGAGCGTCACATCTGGGCGGGACGGGTCTTCGAGGTTTTCGCTTGGGGCGTTTCATGACTCCCTCTGGGTCGGGTCGGGCTGACGGATGCATTCACAGGATAGGACGAACGGACGGGGGTGGAAGTTCCACCATCCGGGTGGAGGTATGGTCACAAAGCGATCTTGTAATCCCCGGATTATCATCCGAATGGACCGGATTGTCCGACGCGGGTATTTCCGAGCGATTACGACATTTCTGACCGATTTTCTCGAATATTTCGACGTTTGTGCTGGTAGGGACATTTTGTGGCCCGGATTACAAATCTAAGTGCTGCGCGGACGTGGAATGCAGGTAACAATTGGATCGCGTGTCGACGCGCGTCGTCACAACTTCGTTGTTGTTCCATTGATGGGAGAAGCCCGTGCCTGCACTCGAGTTCCTTGTCGACCTCTTCGGTAACCTCGCCGACCTGTTCGACGTGCTGAACTTCTTCACCGGTTCCGCTGATGCGGCCGGCGATGCGTTCGGCAGCAGCCAGGCCTGAGCCTCGCAGACTCGAAGGCCCGTGGGTTGATCCCGCGGGCCTTCGTCGTGTCCGGAGATGGTCGTCTCCGTCCGGCCAGGGGGAGCGGAGTGCCGCACCGTTTCCGACCCCCGTTCTCGATCCCGTCCCGACCACAGAAAACCGACGTTTGGGTTCGTTTCGCCAGGGCTAACCGGTGGGTGTAATTCGGACCACTCAACCCAAACGGACGTTCGGTGAGAGGACGCGAAAGATGACATCTCGAACACCAAGCCCCGGCCGCGGCTCGATGACGGCAACGCCGGTGCAGACCGCGGCGCTCGTGGTGGGCGCGGTCTTCCTCCTGGTGGGCATCCTCGGTTTCATCCCGGGTGTCACGTCGGACTACGACCAGCTCTCGGGTGCAGGCCACCATTCCGAGGCTCTGCTGTTGGGGATCTTCCAGGTCTCCATCCTCCACAACATCGTGCACCTGCTCTTCGGTGTCCTGGGACTCGCTGCAGCCCGGGATGCAGCCATGGCCCGCAGTTTCCTCATCATCGGCGGTGCGATCTACCTGGTGCTGTGGATCTACGGTCTGATCATCGACAAGGACAGCAGCGCCAACTTCGTGCCCTTGAACACCGCGGACGACTGGCTGCACTTCGTCCTCGGCCTGGGCATGATCGCTCTCGGCGTGCTTCTCACACGCACGCGAACGGCCCCGGGCACGGCTCGCCCCTGACCCGAGCCCGCC